>DAOWDZ010000011.1 GCA_030638765.1 Desulfocapsa sp. | reverse complement strand
CTGCAAGTGCCTGACGATTTATTGTGTCCACTCGCAGTTGTTCTGTCTCAAAAGCATCTTTCTGCAATATTTCAAGGTCCTTTTGTGTGTCCCCGCTTCACCTAAAACTACAGCTGATAGGGGCATGTATTCTGTGTAGGTCTGCGTTGCGACCAAGTATCTTCCTGCCTTCAAGGGTGATCCTGTTTGATCCGAATTTAAATGGAATCAGGTCTTTATCCTGTAAATCTTTAAAGTTCCGATCGAGTAAAAGTGGTGCGTAGGATGCTTTAATGATTGTGGTCTGGAAATTTGTGAGGCTCTCTTTTAATAGTGATTTGGCACTGTTGTCTATGCTGACGTGTAAGGGGAAAGAGTTGCTTGTGTCGTTAAGAAATGCAAGAGCCAGAGCTGCATTGGAGTCTCTTTCTGGTACTTGCAGGTTGTGAATGAGGATATCATTCAGGCTTGTGAACTGCGCTGATTTTTCATTTAAGGTCATTTCCAGATCGATTTTTGCACCACCCGCTTTAATGGGAGATAACTGAAGTTGTCTGGAAAATGTTTCCAGAGAGATCCCTGAAGCGGTAACTCTGGCACGTGCGTTAAATTCCTTCTCTTCAAGAGTTATCGAACCTGAGGCGGTGACCGGGGCATTTGCCATGTTTGCTGTTATGTTAAAAGTGGTATTCCCATGACCATGTGTGTTGAGATTTACAATGCGTCCCTCTATTGTATCAAGCTTTGTGGACCAGGCAGGGGAGAGGCGAGAATCAAGAATAGTCACAACTCCATTTTTGAAGTTGATCTTTTTTATCTCAACCGGAAACAGAGTTTTATCCTGTAAATGATTTCTGGTTAAAGTTTTCAACCCTTTATGGAAATCCTTAAAGGCGGATTCAGTACTTCTTTTCCATTGAAGTTGTGGAGAAGCAATGGAAACAGCTTCGGCCTGAAGAGAAAATGGTGCAAAAAGACAACTGACATTATTTAATTCTGCTGATTTCCACTTGATAAATGGTTTCTCAGGGGTAGCTTGAAGAAGAGTATTCGTGAATTTAAGATCACCCTGAAAAGAAGGAGCAGGAAACCTGTAAACACCTTTTCCATGAAGCAATGTCTCACTGTTGTGCAAAAGTGGATATTGAGCAAATAATGGAGCCAGATTCCCTGATTCTAAATCAGAGAAAGCCATCTGTGCTTCAATTGTAACAGGAGCAAGGTTTAAAACACCCTTTGCCTTAATGATTCCCTTGTTTGTAAGGTGTCCACTAAATGCAAAGTTCTCTGTGGTTGATTTTTTTTCGAGTCTGTTTGTCTGGAAATGTATATCTTTTATTTGTAATGGTCTTTGCTGTTTGGAATTGTTGCTGATATTGAGAAGACCTGAGAAATCAATCCCGCTTATCAGAGGGTGTTGCTCTGATGTAAAGAGTTGTTCAAAAAGCGGAGGGAGTTTCGCACTATTTACTGTAAGTATTGCTCCTTTAAGAAAAATATTGCCAAGGTTATATCGGGTACCAGTTTTATTGATTCGGGTAAAGCGTACCGAATGAGCAGTAAGCCACCTCTTGTTATCCCGTGAAAGTTTCAAGTCATTAAATTGGAGGATCGCTCCATCGAGTGAGTAATCGGGTGCCGTTTTTTTTCGGCCATGAAATGCAAGGTCGCCTGAAAAGGTTGCGGTTCCTTTAACTACTTCATCTGGTGCAGACAATAGTTGCTGAAAAAGTGTGCTGGCCGGGAACTCATTCAACAGCAGTTTCCCTTCAATTGTTTGAGGATCTTTATACCGGCCCTGCCATGAGAATGAGCCATTATCATTTTCGTGTGATCCACTTATATGGAAAATTCCCGATGAATCAACTGAATTGAAATTCTTGATTGTAACCTGTAGGTCAGTCCATGTTGAAGTTTTTGCTCTGTTTTTCTTACCGTCCTCCAGCAGAACAACTGTACTCTCGTCGGCGAGGAACCTGTCTATATGAATAGTTGGTGGAGTAGAGCTCTTTTCGGGAATGTGAAAGAACAGTTTTTGTAATGATGAACTAATCTGTTTTTCACTTCCGCGAAGCTCAATTTTCTTTGTGATAAGATCTCTAATGTGGAATTTTCTACTTGTCGGAGTGAAAAAAGCGTCAAGTTTGAGAGCAGGAATACTCATCTGCAGGTCACTGTTTTTTTCGTTTAACTCAATATGAGTGCCATCAAGTTTGATATCGATACTTAAACGATCACCCTGGCGTTTATCCGGGGCAAATCGTATTTGAAGTGAAGTGTTTGCCTCTCCCCTGGACATGGCGTATGGAAATCCTGCGGGGAGGTATGAGAAATAGGGGACGAGGTCAAGAGATTGGATAGTAC
The DNA here is from genome assembly GCA_030638765.1 of Desulfocapsa sp. The sequence goes on along the minus strand of DAOWDZ010000011.1, from coordinate 475 downwards.
AGGAAAGATTTGTCTGAAAGCCCTGATTATCAGGGAGCTGAATTGCTTCACCGCTCAACTGGATTGGGCTGTCGTTGACAATGGCCGAGAAATGGGGCTGGATATAATTTTTTGATTGGAAATCGAAGTTTGAAAGAGTTGGTATGGCAAGGTGTAACTCTTTGATAATATGATTTTTATCTGCAGCTTCATCTTCAAAAAGAATAAGACTGTTGCTGATATCAATGTTATTGAGTGAAAAGAGAAAGGGCAGCTGTGCAAAATCGATAATCTCACCCTGATTTTCTGTTTTTGAAAAGAGGGAAAGGACCGGGACATTATAATGTTTATCTTTGTAACGGACGAGGTTGAGTTGTAATTCTTCAACCATCAGGTTGTCACAGGTAAACGAACCACGTATCAGGGAGGTGAAATCGAGATCGACAGTGAGGGATTTTATTTTTAATAAAGGTTCTTTGGTTACGGATTTTTGTGG
>DAOWDZ010000118.1 GCA_030638765.1 Desulfocapsa sp. | reverse complement strand
CATGGTAAAGGTTTGTGAGCAGTCCACCAATGGCAGTGTTCAACTCAAAGTTCTTACGTGATGCTGACCGTAATCCCTTCAAATAGACATGCAGCATATCCTGCTGCACTGATAGATCATTAAAGGTTCCAAGGTTGTTTTGTAAAAGTTTGAGTTGTTTGATTAGTCGTTTGACTTTCCTTTCAGGGAATAATGAGGCAAAAAATTCCAGACTGTAACGTAGCTTCTTGCCCTGTATTCGAAGGCTATGCAGATCTTCATCTGGTGAATCGTGTGTGATTAACATTCCGTTTTCTAATATTTTTTTATACTGACGGATGATTGTTGTGTGTGCAAGATCAATTACCGTAACTTTTGGCTCAACAATGAGTATGGCATCTTTGTTCTCCAGGTAATTCCGCCATTCCGCCATGATTGTATCGTAGCGTTCATTTTTTAGTGCTCGTATTAATTTCTGCTGTTCTTCTCCTCGGCGTTTTTCAAGATCAGAGAAGAACTCATGGAGAGGAGGCTGAAGGGCTGGTGGTAACCTGGATTTGTAATCATCCTCATAGAGCAGAAAAACATCAAGATCACGAGTGGGACCGGTGATACCGCCAATATAGGAGAATTGCTCCTTGAAATGCCGGGTTATTTCAAGGGGGATAACATCTTTCATTTGAGTCAGCCCAGAACGAATTCTACGCAAAGCCACTCGAAAATCGTGGAGAAATTCTGAGTCCAGATCATTGATAATACCATTTTCGTTGAGCAGCATGGTATTGAACAAATACGTATAGATTTTTAAGACAGATTGTCTGGCCGTGTCATGCGAGTTTAACTGGATTGAGAATTTTTGATTATAATTCCCTGGAATATGAGCACTGCCTTGTAATATGTTTTTTAAATAATGTTGGGTAGAAACTCGTTCAATAACACCATGTGAACGAAAAATTTTATAAATGGGTTTTATTTCTTTTCCATATCCGGAAGCTTGTTGCAGGCTGACAGTACGTTGGGCATTGGTGCTTTCCTCTTCCTGTTGATCCTCAAATTCAAGAAAGCCAATGGTGTCTCTATCACTGTTTACAATACGGACATTGGTTGTTGTTGATTCGAGGGTGATGAGAGGGAGTAACGCCCTGATATCGAGCATTGATTCAAGTGAATTGCGCAATCTACCAGTTGGAAAATCCCATGAGAATAGTCGTGAGCCCAGAGTTGGCCCATTTTGTAATTCGATAATCTTGTCAGTATTATTATGTATAAGAGACCATGTATTTGATTCACAATATTGAAGATAACAGCCACGCCGGTGCAATCGCCAGTCAAAGGTATCCAGGTAGGTTACATGTCTTTTTTGAGACCGTATGATTTCAAAAGTAAATCTTGAATCATCACTATTTGTGAGTATCTCAAGATCTACGGATGGAGGGAGATACCAGATATCGCGTTTCCGTTTTTTCATCTACGGCCTTCCCTGAGATATTTTTACTAAGCAGAAAATCTGTATCAACCTGATTTAAACCATATAACTGCAAAATTTTCAGATTAGCAATAGTGAACAGGGTACTGAGTGTTTTTGAATGGGCTGGTTTTGTGAAATCAACAGTTTAAGATCGTGCAAGAGAGCTGCAGGTGTGATGAAATGAAAATGGGGAAAAAGATCTCGCTGATCTTCTTCCCCATTGACTTACAAGAGTTTTCAAATATGTTTTATTTTTTGTTCTGGCCTTTTCCCATACCTCGGCCTTGACCACGACCTGCCTGTTGTTTATCCTGCATAGCTTTGAATTCTTCCGCAGATACTTGACCATCATTGTTTGTATCAGTATCAGCAAAGGAAGGAGAGTTTGCCATTCCGCTACCGAGACGGCCGCTGGCTTTCATCTGGGCGTTCATTTTTTCACGTGCAGTGTTAAATTCCTGTTCTGTAATACTTCCATTGCCATCTGTATCAAAGTTCGACAGTGAAGAAATGGGGCCTTGAGCTGAAACGGTTCCTGTCATAAATACTGTTGTGCCTATGGTGAATGTTCCAAGAATCATTGCTGTTGTAAGAATTGTTGATACTTTCATTATGCATCTCCTGTGAGGTAGTTTGCAGTTTAGCATTGTTAATGCTGTTTTATTAAAACCTTAAATACAAGGATTGTGCCACTTTTTTTGTTATTGGTGATGTCCTGTTATATTAGTATATTACGTTATTTTTTAAAGGGAGACGGTGAAATGTATTTTCGACAATGGTTGGTGCTATACGACAAAATTGTCGAATTGCTGACTGGGTTATGGGGCGGGAGCACAGTTTGCTCGATTGCTTTGGGGACGCAATAAAGAAAAAAAGGACTGCTCTCAATGAAGAGCAATCCTTTGGGAGAGATGAGTCATTACAGATATGTGGAGAAATCTTTAAAAAGAACTTCCAATGGCAAGCATTCCAGCTGTGAGAATGTAGTAGCCAAAAATGATAAGAAGAATACCGCTTATCAGGCGTACCGCCATAGGATGACTGTTAACAGCGCGGATCTTGTGGCGAAATGATTGTGATGCGTATCCTGCCAGTAACATTGGAATGGAAAATCCCAGTGAGTAAAAGCTCAGCAGTATTAAACCGGATGTGAGCTCTCCCTGGGTTGCCACCAGTGCTAAAACTCCAGAGAGCATGGGGCCAACGCAGGGAATCCAGATGATTCCAAGTGTCATACCAAGGATGAGTCCAGACCATTTTCCTTTGCTTTGAAACTGCTGAGCCTTGTAGAAAAAGGTGAACTTTTTAAAGATATTAACGCCAAACAGCATGGAAAGGCCAAAAAGAATGATCACAACGCCAACTATCTTTTCCACCATGGGCATCACACCTGCAACGGCTCCTGCAAAGAGTGACGTGAGAACTCCCATGATAATAAAACTGAAACTGAGTCCCAGCACTATGAGCAGTGGTCGATATTTATGGTCATCTTCTGTTCCCGTAATGATGATGGGGAGCATGGGCAGAACACAGGGCGACGCTATGGAGGCAAGGCCTGCGAAGGTTACCATAAGGAGTGTTGTAAAGCTTAGTTCTAAAGGCATGGTTCTCTCACTTAGGGATAGCTTGAATTAGGCGACGGATATCACCAGCCTGTTTAACGCCTGGGGTCAGTCGTGTGATTTCTTTACCGCCCATATCAGCAAGAAGTAATGTTGGTAATGCACGAATACCGTATTGATTGAAAACTCCCCTGTCACTGGGTACAGTGGTTTGTACATATTGGATATCAACATGTCCACGGAGCTCACTTGTCATATCGTTAAGAATGGAAACCTGCAAACGGCAAGGTCCTCCATTGGGGTCCAGAAAGAAGATGATTTTATGAGCAGCTAGCTGCCGGGTATCGGATGGTGCTGTTGCTGAGGTATTGCTTTGATTTGAAGGAGTGGTTTGGGAAGACTGGGGCGGCTGCTCGTCACTTGAGCAGGCTGCAAGAAGACAGAGTAAAGCTGGAAGGAGAATGTATTTCCGCATGATTGACCTGAGGGTGAAGTTGATATATTAAACTGATTGTTTGTGTTTTTCTTACCATGAACAGTCAACAATATAAACTCTCCTGTATGGCTGTCAAGAATTTAACTAAATTCTTAATTGTGGCACAATGTGTTTGTCTTGAAGATAAAAGAATCACGATAAGCTATAAGTGAAAAATAATTGCTGTCTCTGAGCCGCAGATCAGAGTGTAGCCTGGCAATGTTTTACCATCTGCAAATGAGATTTTACGTTCACAATGATATTGGTGTTATAATGGATTTTGATATTCTTCTTCATGCCCTGACCAGCTATTTCGTTATCATCGATCCGGTTGGTACAGCTGTTGTTTTTCATTCTTTAACGGATGGTGGTGACAAGAGCTATATCCGCCGCATGGCTGTTCGTTCTGTATTGATCTCAATAATGATTGTTCTGGTGTTTGGGTTCCTGGGCCAGCAAATGCTGACCAGCTTGGGGATCAGTATTGCTTCACTACGTGTGGCTGGTGGTCTGCTTTTATTTTATACATCTTTTGGGATGGTAACCAGTAAGCAGCTTCATAGTCAGTGTAGCGATCTCCAGGTCGATATCTCCGTATATCCCCTGTCAATTCCACTTATTGCAGGTCCCGGTTGTCTCACTTTGACCATTCTTCTTTTTGCAGATCGCTCAGGATCGGGACAAACACCCGCACTCATTCTTGCTGTTTTTACTATCTATTTTATGGTTCTGGTCAGTATGCTTCTTTCTCGTTATATCAGGCGCCTTATAGGACGTACAGGTGATGATATTTTACGGCGTCTCCTTGGAGTTGTTCTGGCTGCATTAGCCATTCAGTTTATTGCTGATGGTGTTCGTCAGCTTGCTTCTGTTTAACGGGAAATTCTACTGTTGCAGTCACGGTATGTTGAAACTGGAGATGCCCCGAGAAT
>DAOWDZ010000025.1 GCA_030638765.1 Desulfocapsa sp. | reverse complement strand
CGCACCTTATCAGTGACTGATAAATTGAAGTTCTCGGCCTGAGTTCCATCTCTTAAGGTAGTGTCGTATATATGTACAGATTTAGTCATAAAACTCACCAGTTACATTAAGGTTTCTTCAGCTATATTTTCTTTGTCAAGCTCGAAGGCATCGTGAAGTGCTCGTATAGCAAGCTCTGTGTATTTTTCCTGTATAATACAGGAAACTTTAATTTCAGAAGTTGAAATCATTGAAATGTTAACACCTTCTTTTGACAACACGTTAAACATGGTTGACGCGATTCCTGAATGGTTACGCATGCCAACCCCAACAATTGAAATCTTGGTGATGGTATCTGAGCCGTGAACCCCACCGGTTGCTCCAATTTGTTCTGTTACCGATTTGAGAAGTTCAATGGTTCGCTGATAATCACTGCGTATAACGGTGAAAGTCATGTCTGTTTCACCTTTCCCAATATCCTGATTTTGGATGATCATATCAACAATGATATCGGCATTAGAAATAGGTGTAAAGATCTTTGCTGCAATACCAGGTTGATCCGGGACCCCAGAAATGGTGATGCGTGCCTCATTTTTATTGTAGGTTACGCCTGATACTATTCTTCCTTCCATCGCTTTATCCTCCTCGACAACCCAGGTTCCTTCAGTTTCTGTAAACGTAGAACGGACATGGATTGGAACATTATTCTGTTTTGCAATTGTTACTGACCGTATATCAAGTACCTTGGCTCCAAGACTTGCGAGCTCAAGCATCTCGTCGTAGGAAATTCTGTCTATTTTTCTTGCTGTGGCACATATATTAGGGTCAGTCGTATAAACGCCTTCAACATCGGTGTAAATTTCGCAGGAATCAGCTTTTAAAGCTGCGGCAAGAGCCACTGCAGTTGTATCCGATCCGCCTCTACCGAGCGTGGTGATACTGCCATCCTCGTCAACTCCTTGAAAACCTGCTACGACCACAATTTTATTATTATTGAGCTGTTTTGTAATGTTTTCAGTATCGATGGATTCAATACGAGCTTTGGTATGGGAATTATCAGTTCTTATTTTAACCTGGTCACCTAAAAATGATATGCAATCGTCACCAAAAGCTTTAACAGCCATGGCAAAGAGGGAAATTGTCACCTGTTCACCGGAAGAAAGCAGGACATCCATTTCTCTCTGGTCTGGTATCTCCTGCATTTCTAATGCAAAATCAGTGAGACGATTGGTTTCTCCGGACATTGCTGAGAGAACAACAACCATCTGGTTTCCCTGGCTTTTGTTTTTGAGAACTCTCTTTGCGACTTCTTTGATTTTTTCAGGATCGGCAACTGATGTTCCGCCAAACTTTTGTACTATTAATGCCATCTTACCTCAAACTCCTCTATACTTGCGAAAACACCATATTATAATTTAGCAGTTGCCTGTCTAAAAGACACTGTTGTTTTTTTGTTACACTGTTAGTACTTTATGATAGTGAGTAACACAATTTAGTACCTGTTATTAAAAATGCAACTTTTTCTTGGAAGGAATCATCAAGACATGACTGACAACACGCCATACAACATAGTACTTGTTGAACCTGAAATCCCTCCAAACACCGGGTCAATCGCAAGACTCTGCGGAGCAACAAACACTGTTCTTCATCTGGTACACCCCTTGGGGTTCTCAACCGACGACAAACACCTTAAACGGGCAGGATTGGATTATTGGAAATTTGTAGAAATTAGATACTGGGATTCCTTTGATCAATTCCTTGATGCTCAGGATGAAACCCGTTTGTATTTTCTTACCACGAAAACAGACAGATCATACCTTGAAGCGCCTTTCACGCCAGGTGATTATCTCGTTTTTGGTAAAGAGACAAAAGGATTGCCCGAGGATCTCCTGCAACTCTATGCTGATCGTTGTTTTACCCTACCCATGCCCAATCCTAATATCAGGAGCCTTAACCTTGCAATGACAGCGGGAATCGTTTTATACCAGGCATTAAGCAGGAAGTAAAATAGGGTCGTAGCTATAATTGATCAATATCCAATCGTACCCTATCGAATAGGTATTACGACCATTATCCTGAGCACTGTACAATCCGGTTTCAGCACGGGATACCAAAGAAACAGTATCATCACTGGAAACCAATTGCGCAACTCCAATACTGGTCGTTATTTTTAACTTTTTACCATCACTTATAAGTGTTTGATTGCATATGTGCTCAATCATTTTCTCGGCGATTTCACAGCTTTCTTTGATCGAACATTCCTTTAAAAGAATCAGAAACCGATCCCCTTCCCACCTACAGGTAATATCGGAAGATCTCAAAACAGACTCAATGGCCTGGCTGAGCATGGAGAGTAACTCGTCACCAATTTGATGGCCATGAGTTTCATTGATCATTCTGAAATGATCAATATCAACCATGAGAACAGACAATGGAATTTGTGCATCCCTGGCATCTGTCATAGCTGCAGAGAACATTTCACCAAAAGCATGCCTTGTTACAACGCCTGTTAACATGTCTAAGTGGCGTTCGTCACGCGGGAGTTGAAATCTGAATTTGTAGAAAAGGAGATTTGCTATGGAGAGCACAACAGTGAGAATTATGCTGTCAGTAAGCGATACTTTATGAAGTGTTTGCCAGAATGAGCGTTCATCACCAGAGCCAGACAATGAATATAAATCTATAACGCCAAGAGCAATTCCAAGAACTAAAGCACTGATCAGAAGAAGCTGGATAAATAGATTTATTCGGTTTTGTTTCATAAAGTCTACAGGTGACGAAGAGGGTGGAATATGGTATCAACAATTACTTCAATTATGTGGTTGTATTTTCATCAAACCAGACAATTGTCTGTTAATCTTAATGTATCTTGTCCTGAAGCAAATTTCTGATGTATCTGAATTTAAGTAAATTCTTTTATAACAGGTTCCTAACAATTCAGGTATTATTTTTTTGAAGGAGTACAAAAATGGCTGATCGCGTATATAATTTTAGTCCAGGCCCCGCAACACTTCCTGTTGAAGTATTAAAGCAGGCATCAAAAGACGTTGTAAACTTTAAAGAAACGGGTATCGGCCTCATTGAAATGAGCCACCGTTCCAAGGAGTTTATGGCAGTAGCTGACAACACCGAGAGCTTACTGAGAGAATTGATGGAAATCCCTGATAACTACAAAGTTCTTTTTCTACAGGGTGGAGCCTCCAGTCAATTTTTTATGATCCCGATGAATCTTTTAAAAAAGGGACAGAAAGCCACCTATTTAAATACTGGTACCTGGTCAAAGAAAGCCATTAAAGAAGCTCAGCTTTTTGGTGATATTGACGTAGCATTTTCAAGTGAAAAACAGACTTTCAATCGTGTCCCAACTCAGGATGAGTACACAGTGGACAGTAATTCTGAATATCTCTATTTTGTCTCCAACAACACTATTTACGGGACTCAATTCCCTGAATTTCCCAAGAGCGATACCGTACTTATATCAGACATGTCTTCTGATATTTTGTCGAGAAAAATAGATGTTTCAAAATTTGGTATTATTTTTGCCGGTGCTCAGAAAAATATGGGTCCTTCCGGAGTCACCATTGTTATCATACGTGATGATCTGCTAGAAAAAGTAACTGATAACATACCCACAATGCTGAACTATAAAACACATGCAGACAAAGGTTCCATGTTTAACACTCCACCATGTTTTCCCATTTATGCAGTCGGAGAAGTCCTGAAATGGCTAAAAAACATAGGTGGTGTTGAAGCCATTGAAGAAATCAACATTGAAAAAGCAGGCCTTCTCTATGGCTGCATTGACGGTACTGATTATTACCGGGGACACGCCGAAAAAGCATCCAGGTCTCTTATGAATATTTCTTTCAATCTTCCAAATGCTGAACTTGAAGCAAAATTTATTTCTGAAGCCGCTGAACTTGGCTTAAAGGGATTAAAGGGACATCGTTCCATTGGCGGATGTCGAGCTTCCATATATAACGCATTCCCAAGGGAAGGTGTTGTAAAACTGGTTGAATTCATGAAAGAATTTGAGGCGAATAACGCTGCCTGAAAAACAATAATTTCATGATTTACGATGGAAACATAATACGCCCTCCCAGTGAGGCGAATTCTATTATCCTGCAGGTAACCGTTGGATGTTCACATAACAAATGTACGTTTTGTGGTGCTTACAAGGACAAGGACTTCCGCATTCGAAGTGATAAGGAAGTTCTTGAAAACATATCTTTTGCTTCGAAAT
>DAOWDZ010000185.1 GCA_030638765.1 Desulfocapsa sp. | reverse complement strand
TATTATAGAGAAAAAACATGAGTCTGCTTAAAAGAACATTAAAAGAAATTTATCCACAGGATAGCGATTCCAGAGATCTTGCAAAAACACGTTTAGATAATCTTACCATGCCTCATTGGGCTCTTGGTGATCTTATGGATTTGAGTGTTGATCTGGCTGGTATGACCCGTTCCGTTCACCCAAAAGTTGCTCGAAAAGCCATTGTTACTATGGCTGGTGATCATGGCGTCGTTGCAGAAGGAGTAAGCAAATTCCCTCAGGAAGTCACTCCACAGATGGTCTATAATTTTGTGAATGGTGGTGCTGGTATCAATGCTCTTGCAAAACAGGCAGGTGCTGAAGTAATTGTTGTTGATATGGGTGTTGCTGCCGATTTAAAAGAACTTGCTGATCAGGGTAAAATTATTAATAAGAAAGTGGGCCTTGGGACGGACAATATCGCCAAGGGACCAGCAATGAGTCATGCCATGGCAACACGTGCCGTTGAGTCAGGAATTGATGTCGCAAATGAGCTTGCTGATCGTGTTGATATCTTCGGGACCGGGGATATGGGGATTGGGAATACGACTCCATCAACTGCCATTGCAGCCGTGATTACAGGTAAATCTCTGAAAGAACTCACTGGCCGAGGTACTGGACTCGACGACGAACAACTTAATCACAAGATACACGTTCTTGAAAAAATCTTAGAACGCAATAAACCTGATCCCAAAAATGGTCTCGATATATTATCAAAAGTCGGAGGTTTTGAAATAGGTGGTATTGCTGGACTTATCATAGGTGCAGCAGCACATCGAAAACCTGTTGTTGTTGATGGGTTTATCTCATCTGCAGGAGCTTTAATAGCCATTGCCATAGAACCTTTTGTTCGCGATTATATTATCTGTGCTCACCGTTCCATGGAACCGGGGCATCGGGCCATGCAGGAAAAATTAGGGTGCAGGCCACTTCTTGATTTGAATCTTCGACTTGGTGAAGGCACCGGCGCTGCATTGGCCATGAATTTAGTAGAAGCTGCAGCAGCAATACTTACAGAAGTTGCAACGTTTGAAGAAGCTGAAGTTGCCGGAGCCGACAAATAGTATGACAGAGGTACCACCTGTTACTGGTAATACAATTGGAAGTCCCATCTCTTTAGCATTACGGCATCCTGCGGCAACATTTCTTGCTGGATTACGTTTTCTTACCATACTGCCTATACCCTGGCATAAAGAAAAAGATGATCGCTTCTTTAAGGCCAGTTTACTGTTTTTTCCAATTGTAGGTTTGTTAATAGGTTCATTGACATATGTCGGTGTGTCCCTTTTTAATCAACTATTTGCGGGGCCAATAGTTGTAGTTTTTGGTTTAGTGCTACTTGTTGCTTTCACTGGGTGTCTTCATCTTGATGGTCTTGCTGATAGCTTTGACGGGCTTCTCAGCTATCGCTCCCGAGAACGTGCACTTGAGATTATGCGAGACAGTCATGTCGGTGCCATGGGTGTTATCGCACTCTTTTTTGTTTTACTTGGAAAATATGCTGCGCTTTCCAGTCTTTCAACCAATGGTATGCTTCAGGCTTTTTTGCTTATGCCAATAGCTGGAAGAACTGCTATTGTTTTGAGCATGGCTATTCTTCCTTACGCTCGTGAAGGAGATGGGCTTGGTGCTCTGTTTTATTCAACTGATAGTAGAATTCTTGCGGCTAGTGCGACATGTTTATCAATTGTCTGTATACTTTTGATTACCTCGCAATCTCTTTTTCTTTTCATCTTTTCAATACTTTTCCCGGTCTCTCTTTTCTCTTTATGGTGCTATAAAAAACTTGGTGGTGCCACTGGAGATACTCTTGGAGCTGTCTGTGAACTCACTGAGTTGTCGATTGCTGTAAGTTTTTGTGTCGGCACTGGAGTGTGATTCGTAAATTATGGCAATGGACAATACGTATGAACATGGCGGAAATATCTACGATACTGCCAAGAATGGTTGCAAAAATATTCATAAAATCATTGATTTCAGCGCAAATATCAATCCACTTGGTGCGCCAGAATGGATACGCTCCTGTGTGAGCAGTAACCTCGATTCTATCCTTCATTATCCTGATCCCACCGCCTCTTGTTTAAAGGGCATCATTTCTGAAAAATATAGTGTGCCCTCCGACAATATTCTTGTCGCTAATGGTTCCACCGAGCTTCTTTATCATTTGCCAGATGTTCTTCGTCCCAAAAGAGCCTTAATTCCTGTCCCCTGTTATGTCGATTATCTTAAAGTCATGCAACTTGCTGGTATTGAAATACAGACGATTGGAATCAATGAAACTGACGATTTCACACTTGATATTGAACAACTTGAGAGACATCTCAAACCTGATGACCTTGTAATTCTGGGTCGTCCCAATAATCCAACCGGAATAACAACAGAGCGTGACAGACTCCTTCAATTAGCAATAGAATATCCTGATGCTATTTTTATAATAGATGAGGCTTTTCTTGAGTTTGTCGACGGGGATATAAGTCTTGCAGGAAGTGCGGATAATATCATCACGCTGCATTCGTTAACAAAATTTTACGCTATTCCCGGTTTACGGTTGGGTTTTGGTGTCTTTCCAAAACTTATTTGTGAGGCGTTGCAAAAAGTACTTCCTCCATGGACAGTTAACAGTATTGCACAAAAAGTTGGCGAAAAGGCACTTATTGATCTGGAGTACCAGGAAAAGACAAGAACATATTGTTCCCGATGCAGGGAGAATCTCTACAATAAATTATCTGTTTTCAGTCACCTAAAAGTATATCCATCTGTCGCTAATTATTTTCTTATTAAACTTGATTCAAAATATTCTGTTCCTGAACTGCAAGCAAGTCTTGCTAAACACAATATTCTTATTCGAAATTGTTTAAACTACCAGGGACTTAACGGTCAATTTTTCAGAATTGCTGTACGCAATGGATCTGAAAATAATCTTTTCATTGATGCTTTATCGAAGATACTCCCCATTTCAAAACCTATCCAGAGCAAAACCAGAAAGAAAACAGCGGCGATTATGTTTCAAGGTACATCTTCCAATGCTGGGAAATCTGTTCTCACAGCAGCACTTTGTCGTATTTTACTTCAGGATGGATTACGAGTTGCCCCCTTTAAAGCGCAGAATATGTCTCTTAATTCCTATGTCACTGCTGACGGACTTGAGATGGGAAGAGCTCAGGTAGTACAGG
>DAOWDZ010000031.1 GCA_030638765.1 Desulfocapsa sp. | reverse complement strand
GGGTAGAAATGGGGTTTAATAGAGACTTTTTCAGCTGGTAACCCTGCTGAAATTAATTTTTCTTCCTGAAAATGCGTGAGTGATATAAATGCATCAACTCGTTTCTGCCATGTTTTTAATTTACGATGTAAAGCTATTAAAAGTGCCATTGGAAATGTTGCTACACGGCTGTTGCGGTAGCAGCCATATCGTAATGCTGACCAGCCAGAATGTTTATCCAGGCAGAGGGTGCAGGGGGTCTTGTCGCGCATGGGGATAGCAGCTGCACAGAACAAACGGTAGTTATGCAGTGTGAGCACTGAGGCTGTTTTGGTACCCTTTGCAGCATAAAAAATTGAAGGTGAGAGGATGGGGAATGTATTATGGATATGCATTATATCCGGTTGTTCTGTTTGGAGTATCTTGCGTATTTTTGATAGATGCAGAGGGTTCCAGGGAGTGTGGAAAGCACCGATCAGGCAACCCAACATCCCAAGTCTCCGGATTTGGTCACTGTTGGTCGTGTATTCAATAACCTGATGGCCATTGCTTTTGAGGAGGTCTTTTTCTGCTAAGAAAACGGTGTTTTCACCACTTGGAGCAGAAGAACCATAAAAATTGTGAATGAGAAGTATTTTCATTGAGAAATGTAAAAACTTCAGGAAGAGTGTTGTTTTATTTTGGGTTTTGATCGCACTGCTAACAGCATGCCCAAAAAAGCAAAAGGGTATTGGTGTACTCCTAACGCATATAAATGGGGATTGTCAAATCCCATTGCACAAAAAAGTGCTATAAAAGAGGAGGCAACGACAAGACCTAACATCCTTTCCTGTGGGGTTTTTTTGAAAACAGCAGTGAAGCCGATAAAAAGAGCTGATATTCCAGTAAGCATGTAGAGACTAAAACCGATGAGGCCAAGATCACAGAGTAATACAACATAGTCACTATGGGGTGCTTTTATTACACCAAATGGTCCCCCTCCAGGGATTGAGGCCATGGTGTACATATATTGTTGTGTCGTACCTAACCCGGCCCCTTTGATTTTGTCTGGGGTGTAAAAACGATCCATCAAGTGTTCCCACATAGCAAATCTTCCTGATGAGTCTATTGCTGAGGAGCTTAATTGCTGAATATTTTGCATTGTAATATCCTGTCGTCCTCGAAATGTTGAATCTCGGAAAGATGGCATATAAAGGATAATCCAAAGTCCAAATAAAAAAATGAATAGTACAGAGGGTATAGACCTTAACTTGTATCGGTACACGAGAAAAGTAGCAATTGACCCAGCAGTGGCCAGGAGCCCTGTTCGATTCGCAACAGCCATTGGTGAGATGCAGAGCCATAGAAGAGCGGCCTTGTATTGCCAACTTTTAAAAAAACGTTGTACTTTCTTTTTTCGATGCCGGATTTTATGCGTAGGGATAATTATGGGATTTAAAAGTGGCTTTCCTGCTAAGTTGGAACTCCAGAGCGCTAAACCAACACCAACCATAATTGCTGCATGGTCTGCAAAGGTTGATCTTCCCCATAAAACATCTTTTAAAAGCGGATTGTATGCCAGGTAAGGAATATGTTCACTTATTCCACTATTAAAGAATGAAATAATAAGGGTGGTGTAGAACGTGAGATGCAGATAGACAGGTACTTTTTCGATAACAGTTACCCGTCGTGCTAGAATTAATATAAGGAAGGGGTAAATAAGTTTTAAGAGTGTTCGAATTCCATACAGTATGTCCGGACTATAAAAAAACAGATGAAATAAATTCCATAGCAGGAATAAAGAATAACATACTACGGGAAAATCGAATGCTGATTTACGGTGGGATTGTCTGTTTTTGAGAGCCAGAAGGGCATAGAGAGTAAAGAGAATCCAGAGTAGTAATCTCCAGGCGGATAAATTGAGCCCTGCAATGGTAGCCCCACCAGTATGGAATAGTCCTGTTAAAAGGATAAAAAGAAAAAAAAGCTCCTGCCTTGAAAAGAATCTCGAGGGGCTCCTGAGGCAACTGACAGCTTTAAAACTAAGAAATGCAGCCACAGTTAGATTTATAATAGCAGTCATAGGTAGTTATGATTTAATTCAGGTAGGTCTATAACGGCCTTTCCAGTATTTAATAATGAAAGATTCAATGAGTCGTGTTCTTTTGACAGGAAACTGCACACTATGCTCAATGGCCTGCCATGCTGCTTGACTAAAACGATCGAGTGACCAGTTGCTTATTATTTCGTTTGATCGTGTCCCCATCAAAATTCTTTCGATGGTGGGTTTAGCTATAAACCGTTGCAATACATCGATAAACTCTTTTTCTTCGTTGGGTGAGAAAGTGTAGCCGTTTTTATTATCTTCAACTAAAGAGTGAGCGCAACCACATTGGTCACTCACCAGAACAGGAAGACTGGCAGCCATTGCTTCGTTAATGACAAGACCCCATGTCTCACCGTAGCTGCTGGGTAAAATAACAGCAGCAGCAAGAGCATAATACTTACATAGGTCCGTCTGAGAGACAAATGGTCTTATGATAACATGTATATTAGGATGTTTTCTGCAATAATGCGTGATTTTATTTTTCTCCGGCCCATCGCCAATCAACACGATTCCATATTTGTTTTTATGAGTGTCTTGCTTAATTGCAGAGAATGCGATAAGTAAATTGAGCCAATTTTTTTTTTCAACAAAACGTCCAACACCCAAAATAAATTGATCTGGTACTTCCAGTTCTTTTCGGATGACATCTTTTAGTGTTTGGTATTGACCAACCTGTGAAGAAAACCAGTCATTATCGACTACATTAAGGCCAAAGAATAATCTGCTTTTTTCCACTCCCCAATATTCGAAGGCATCGGCTTGCGATGGTGCCGGAGAGATAACAGCATCAACATTTCTGTAAATACAGCGTTTTATGAAATTTATAAACCATGAACGTGGGACATCCTGAAGCCTGGCATTATCAAAAATCACCACCGGTTTCTTTCTTGATTTACACCAATTGACTGCCGTAGCACCTGACGGAAAAGCAATGGCTCCGGCTAATACAACATCAGGGTTTATTTCGTCCAGTTTGTTTGATAATGCTATGGATGCTTCTCTGCCAGAGATTGATTCCATTGTTCTTTCTGGAAACAAGCAGATCCAGTTTAATGAATGAGAAGGCGGATTTGTTTGTGAAAAGGCATAGGGTGATCCTTTTCCTGCTATTTCAATTGTGTGTAGAGTATGTCCATGGGAAAAGAGAAGATCTTTAAGGGCAGCAATACGTGAGGGCCAATAGAGCCGAAAATCAGTATGGGTTATGACAATGTTCATTCAAGAACCTTTTGTTCTATTGGAGAGGCTTCTTATTGTGAATATGAATGAGTTTGTATATGAATGAAACTGGTAATAAAAGGCAAACACAATAAATAAAAAACTTTCTATTGAGATTGTAATAACCCATTTGGAAAACTTCTTTCACTGCTCTTGTTCTTTGATTAAGGCGAAGATACACAGAAGCTCTGTTTTTATGCCACAGGGCAATGTAGTGCCTTAAAGATTTTTGTTCAGGTGGTGGTATGCTTTTTTGCAATTCTTTCAGGAGTCTTCCTACATTGTCCGGGGTGTCGGGGGGGCGTGTTGGCTTTTCATGAGCTGCTGTCCTTTGCCTGAACAATGCCAGTGAGGTTGAGTCGTATGCGATTTTGTTTTGAGTGGCCAGTCTAGCCCAAGTTAGTAGATCTTCGCCACTTTTGATGCCAACCGGAAACCCATTTATGGCTGTTAAGGCCAGTTTTGTTACAGCAACAGCTGATGTCCATATCGGTGGGGAAGATTTGGCAGCAATCTGAAAATAATTTTCAAAAATACCTTGCCACGGATGAGGCGGTATTCCATTGATAATTGGAGCTCTTAATGTACCATCAGGGTCGAGATGTGCATAGCCAGTGGCAAAGATAGAGCAATCCGGGAATTTGTTTTTGAGTTTTACTATTGTTTCCAAAAAAAGTGGTTTCCATTCATCGTCTGCGTCAAGGAATGCTATCAGGTCAGATTGTGCTTCCTGGATACCTCTGTTTCTGGCCGCTGATACGCCGAAATTACTTTGGTCTATTATCTTGATTCGAGAGTCTTTAATAGAACCCGCGATTAGAGGGCCATTGTCTGTGGACCCATCATTGATAACAATAAGCTCATAATCGTCAACTGTTTGAGTCAGAATAGAAGTAATTGAGCGACGAACTTCTTTTTCTTTATTGTAAAGAGGCATAACAATAGATATTGATGGCTTGTTTAGCTTCATATCGACTCAATAGAATTTTCTACTTGATGGACTTAAATAAGTGTCTTTCAATAATTTCCATCTTCTCTTGTCTGACAATGGTAAGTTTGCTTGTATTCATTTAATCTCTGAATGCCCGGTTTGTTACTCCTAATAACCTGTAAGCTTCTAATATTGTATTTGAAAAAGGAGAAATGGAAAACAGCATGTTAACACGCTTAATGCTATTTTTAACTAAAATACTCCTAAGTTCTGGATTGCTTTGTGTTCTGATGATTGCCTGTGCAAGTTTATCAGGGTTATCTGCTGGTATTAATGTGCCGTATTGTTTGTTTTTTATAACCTCTGTAAGTCCATCAACATTTGAAGCGACAACGGGTGTGCCGGCGGCCATAGCTTCCGCGGCTGTCAGCCCAAAACCTTCGAATAATGATGGTATAGCAATAACATCCATTAGGCCATATAGCTGAAAAACATCAGGATGTTTTATTTTCCCCATCCATTGAATGTTTTGGGTTATGCCCAGGTTTTTGGCCTGTTTTTTAAGATTTTTCCGATCCGGACCATCACCAACCATCAATAGTACTGCTTCAGGGAGGTCGAGGCTTACTTTTGCAAAAGCAGTCAGGAGGACGTGGGGGCCTTTTTCCCATCTTAATCTCCCTACATAGCCAATAACAGTTTTTCCATTAAGGTTAAGGGAAGAGCGTAATTTGTCAATTTTATCAGAATGACTATTCCGGGCAATTAGTCCAGTATCGACAGCATTATAAATTGTAAAATGTTTTCTTCCTTTTTTGAATAACTCTTCTGTAAAAAGAGCGCTATTACCGAACCATGATTTTTCAGCAGATTTGGAAACACAAAGGAAAAGTGTGCATAGAAAAGCGCCTGATCGGAGCATCAAGCGGGGTTTCCAGCCATAAGTTCTTCCAGGTTGATGGACAGTCGCGAGTATCTTCTTTATACCTGCAATTCGGGCGGCAATAATTGGAATAAGACCGGGAGATAAGTACTGCACATGTATAATATCTGGATTAAGTTTTTTAAATTGCGTTGTTAGTATCTTTAGTAGGTTTAAAAAACTTTCTGTCCGGAGGAGTTTTAGCAATATTACTTCCGCTCCAGTACTTGCTATATAATCTACCATGGCGTTGTCATATTCGAAGTAGCATATAACAACGACGTTGTACTCTGCATCAGTGAGTGTCTTAACCAGATTAAATGTTTGTATTTCTGTGCCGCCTGTTAACAACACAGGAGTAGAAATCAAGATTGTATTTTGTGTGGTAGAGGACATTCCTATTTTAGCTATTATTGACGTTTCTTTGCATTAGGGACAAAGACCTTCGAGAAACGTCAAAGAGCAATGTGGGTAGTATTTTTATAAAAAAGATGGCATGTCTTTCAGTCAAAAAGAGAAAAAGTTGTATTGTTTTTTTAATATTTTTTGTCTTGAGAAAAAATATTAATCCTTCCTTGGTGTGCTCATATTTCCATGTTTCTAACCATTTATTTACATCAAAGTCCTTCTTTTGTTCCCTTGTCTGAAAAAAATCAGCTGCGCTTTGTTCAGATAAAAAGAGCTCGTTTATCACGACAGTCGCATAAAATTGCTTAGATTCGTTGGTATGATGTATACGCCAAACCCCCACATATTCATTTACGAAAGCTATATCTCCAGTATGTATGAGTCTGAATAATGACTGAGAATCTGTCCAAACTGTATTCACACTATAGAAGTTCAATTCCGTAGCATGGCTTTTTCGGTATAATGAAGTTAAGTGGTTGAATGGGAGTTGTTTGTTTGCGTTTAATGTTAGGTATTCTGTCCCTTTAATTATTGAGTCAACTTTTTCATATCCGCTGCCATTAGTAAACGTATCTGTCTCATCCATGTAATATTTGATTTTAGCGATGACACAAACGACATTGGGGTTTTGGGTGAGAATTTCTACAGCTTTACTTATGTATGTGGGGTTTATCAGCCAATCATCCCCGTCTAAATTTAAGACATAATCACCTGTTGCTTTATTGTATAATGTGTCGCGGTAGTTATCAACTCGTCCCAGGCGTTTTTTATTATGAAAATATATTACTCTGGGATCTTGAAAGGTTTTTCCTCTGAGAATAATTTCAGTCTCCCTGTTGGTTGAATCATCTGAAATTATAATTTCAAGATTGTGATAATCTTGATCCATGGCACT
>DAOWDZ010000113.1 GCA_030638765.1 Desulfocapsa sp. | reverse complement strand
ACAATATATTATTATCCACCTCTTCAGGAGTTTTCATGTTCGTACCAAAATCATGCATCTATTTTACTTTGTTGCCCTTATCGCTGATCGCATCAAATGCATTTGCTGAACAACTTTCTACATCAACCGAAGTTCAGGCAAATAAAAATCTTCTTATTGAAACTAACAACTGTCCGCAATGTAATTTAAGTGGAGCAAACTTAATTCGCCTTGACCTTTCAGGAGCAAATCTTGAAGGAGCTAATCTGTCTCGTGCTAAAATGTCACTTGTAAATCTTTCAGGAGCGAATCTCCGAAATGCAGATTTACGCGAAGCCGTTTTGAATGGAGCTGATCTTGCTGATGTAAATCTTAGTGGTGCTGATCTTACACGTACAGCTCTCGTTGGTGCGTATATGAGTGGTGCAATAATGGATGGTGAAATTGTCGTTACAGAACCCTACATGAAAGAGGGCATCAGTGACATACAAGAGTATGTTTATGTCGATGATACGGTAAAACCTAAAGATCCTCATGGATCTGCTGAAATGACCATTGGAGATCGACGCGACTTTGAAGAAACTCCTCCTGCAATGAAGATAGAAACTCTTGAAATGGAACCTGCTAAGGAGGGGGCACCTCAAGTGGATACTGGAGATGTTGTTAATAAAAGTAACGAGAATTTTCTTCCGATAGTGAGTGTGGAAGTGCCTGAATCGAAAACTGCCCCAATAATACAGGAAGTACTTATTAAAAAAGAAGTTGAGGAACAATTCAAGCCAGCAGAAGAAGTAAAAAATGAAGAATTCAACAAAGATACCGTTGCAGAAACTGACCCTGTAGAAGAAGATATGTTAATAGAAAAAGTATTTGCAGAAGATAAGCAATCGTCAGCAAAATCATCTGGAGTAATAGCTCCCGTTGAAATGCCCCAGGAAATTAACGAAACACTTCAGGGAAAGAATGATACTGAGGACGGTGAGGGAATTATTGAAAGCATGTTCAGTATGTTCTCAAACCAAGAACCTTCAACTATTATTTTAAAAAATGTCGCACTACTTCTGGATTTGAACAAATGTTATGGATGTAATCTTTCAGGAGTTACTTTAAGTGGTGAAAATTTAGACGGCGCAGATCTTGAAGGTGCAGATTTCAGTGGCGCTATTTTAAAGGATGTTGACTTTGAAAGTGCAAATTTAAAAGGAACTAATTTTACAGGTGCTGATTTAACGGGTGCCGATCTGTCTGAGTCTGATCTGTATAAGGCAGATTTCACTGGTGCCAATCTCACCGATGTGAATTTCGAAAAAGCACTGCTTGATGATGTTAATTTTACAGGAGTGAAAGGGTATTTCAATCAGGCCTTAATGCTCTCAGAATAAAAACAATGAAAGGTGGGGGCGGTTGTAAGGCCCCCCAAACTCCATCTAAGATATATCCCTGATAATATTCAATGCTTCGGTGACTCTATCATCTGCTGTGTATTCGTCATTTGAGAGAATGCTGTCAATACTATCTAGCTGTGTTTGTTGGGAATTTGCAAGAACTTCAAGGTTTTGAATTGTTTCAGCAGCGGTGGTTTCCGTCACATCCATGGCTTGTCTGAGATCTTCAGCGCTACGTAGGAGACTTCGCATATTAGCGATTTTTTCCAGCCTGAGGAAAAGCTCTGTGAAATTAATGGGTTTTTCAAGGTAATCTGCAGCACCTTTTTTCATGGCTTCAACAGCTGTATCCACCGAAGATTGTGCTGTAATCAGGATTACTTCAATGTCTCTGTCAAGGCTTTTCGCAAAATCAAGAACTTCAATGCCGCCAATATCTCCAGGCATCATGAGATCAGTTAAAACCACATCAACATGATTTGAAGAAAGGGTGTCGTTACCGACGTAGCCATCTTCAGCCAGAAGGACTTCGTACTTCTCTTTGAGGAGGCGTTGCTCAAGAAGTTTTCTGATTACCGGGTCATCATCGACAACAAGTATTGTTAGGTTGTTCATCACAAAGCCTCAATTTTTTTTCTGATAAAAAATAGCACGAAGATGTCTTTTAGGTATAAACCTTGGACAGATTCCTGTCAGTGACTCCGTAGAACCAATAATCAGATAACCATCATCAGCCAGACTATCAGCTAATTTATTAAAAAGTTTCTTACGATCCGCAAGAGTAAAGTAGATTGCCACATTACGACAAAGAATGATATCATATTTTCCAAGACCAATAAAGGGAAGCATCAGGTTTAATTTACGAAAATTAACCATTCCCCGAAGTTCGTCTTTTACTTTCCAGGTATCACCAAACAGGGTGAAGTGTTTTTGCAGGGTCTGTCGAGGTAAACCTCGTTCAATTTCAAATTTATTGTATTTTCCGTAGCTTGCCTGCTTTACTGCATTGTCGGAGATATCAGTACCAAGAAGTTTGAAGTTGAAGTTATCCATCTGAGTACCAATAAGATCTTTAATGGTCATGGCAACTGAATAGAGTTCCTGTCCAGTGGATGATGCCGCACTCCATATTTTAACATTGGTTTTTAATCGGGGAGAACTAGGCGCTCGAAGATCGATTATTTCAGGTAATATTTTATGTTTAAGAAGATCAAATGGGCCGGAATCACGGAAGAACAAGGTTTCATTAGTGGAGATAGCATCTATTATCTGACGTTCTATTACCTTACTTGGCTGTTTCTTGGCCATATCATAGAAGGCACGGTATGACGTACAGCCAAGTTCCTCAGCAATGGAGGAAAGCCTGGTTTCAAAAAGATACGACTTGCTTTGATCCAAATATATACCGGATATATCATGGATGTATTGAGCTATAATCTTAAGCTCTGGAGGCGTAATCTTTAACATTTTATATTTATGGAGATATATTTAAAGGTGAACAATTGTTAGCGAATGCTTTTTATAATTTCATCTGCAATTTTATTCAAGGGGGCAATTACATCTGCCATACCAGATTCAATTGGTTTTTTTGGCATTCCAAATACTACACAGGTATCTTCGTTCTGTGCAATAATTGTGGCACCTTTCTGGTCAAGCACTTGGAGGCCTTTTGTACCGTCAGAACCCATACCAGTCATAATAACTGCTGTAGTTCGACCGACATAGTAGTCACCCACTGAGCGAAAAAGATAGTCGGCAGATGGTTTACAAGAATTTTCGGGGGGATCGTTGGTTATTTTAATTTGTCTGTTTTGGCCGTCAGCGCTGGCAACAAGTTTCATCTGTTTGCCTCCGGGTGCTATATACACAACGTCATCCTTGAGATCTTCTCTATCTTCAGCTTCTTTTACAGTTAATGCACATTTAGCATTGAGGCTGGCTGCTAAAGACTTGGTGAAGACAGGTGGCATATGCTGCACTATAACAATTGGTACGCCAAGTTTTCCAGGAAGCATCGGAAGCATCTGGGTCAACGCATTTGGGCCTCCTGTTGAGATACCGATGGTGACTATCTCAGACTTACCTTTTTTTATACTCGGCTTAGCCCGTGATGTAATAGTTCCTGTACCAGAGGTTTGACCCATGGGGCGTTTTTGTCCAAGGGGTTTTAGTGCTTTACGAATGACAGGCTTGGATGTTTTGTTGAATTTCCCTTTGTTGCTTAAAAGCGAAGATGCATTTCTGGAGCGTTTAAACTCATGAATAATTGGATCAAGGGACTGTTTAAGTTGTTTTTTACTTTCTGCCGGATTTTTGGCTGTGGGTTTTAGAATAAAGTCAAAAGCACCTAGTTCCAGTGCTTTCATGGTCATTTCGCCACCATCTGAGGTGAGAGTGGAGACCATAACAGCGCCAACATTAGGGTGACTGGACTGTAATTCGCTTAAAACCTCTATGCCATTCATCACTGGCATTTCAATATCGAGTGTTAGTAAATCAGGCTTAAGGGTTGCAATTTTAGACATGGCGATCTTGCCATTATGAGCAACACCAACGACTTCAACTCCAGGAATAAGAGCAAGAATATCTGACACAGCTTTTCTGTAAACAATGGTATCGTCAACCACCAGAACACGAAGTTTTTTAATACCCAACATTACTTTCTCTCTTCAATTCTTAAAACTTTCTCTATATCAAGAATACCAATTAATTTATCTGTTGTTTTGTAAACGCCAGTAAAAAATTCACCCTGAATTCCGCCCATATTAGATGGTGGTGGCTCAAACTTGTCAGTATTCGCCTGGACGACATCGCTTATCCTTTTTACAAGAAGGCCAATGTGTTCTCCTTTTGAATTAACTATTATATTTCTAGGATCACTGGATAGATTGGTAGTTCCAAGGCCTAGTTTTTTGCTGAGATCAATACTGGTTATAATCTGTCCACGTAAATTGAGGATTCCAAGAACATAATCAGGGGCCTGAGGAACAGATGTCATCTCAATCAGTTTATTAATCTCCTGAATTTTAAGAATATCCATTCCGCATAGAGCCTCTCCGACAAGAAAGGTCGCCAGCTCGACAAGATTTTTATTAACAGCTTCGTCTGTGGTAGCCATGTATCATACTCCCGATGGAAAGTGTATAAATAATTATTAATAAGATTGCTTCACATAGTGATGAACGGATGCCATAAGTTTTTCTTTATCTAACTTAATATGATACTCGTCAACACCGACTGCCTTTCCTTTAGCCACATCGTCTTCACCGGCTAAAGTGGTGAGAGCTATAATGGGGATATTGGTAAAACGGGGGTCTTTTCTGATAGTTGAAGTGAGTTCAAAACCGTTCATGTTAGGCATTTCAATATCTGTTACCACTATGGTTACTTTGTCAGCGTTTTCCTGAAGGAGGTTCCAGGCAATGGCTCCATCCTCGCCTTCTATAACTTCGTATCCTGACTCAGTCATATAATTACAGACCTGGTTTCTAAAGAAATTGGAATCTTCAGCAATAAGGATAGTGGGTACATCTCCTTCTGCAACTGCCTCATAAACTTCAACTTCTTCAAGCCATTCTGGAAAAAGAGCTCCGACAATTTCAAAAATGTCGATGAGCATAGTTGTTTGTCCATCGATAATTGTAGATCCCATTACCCCAGGTTGTTTCAGGGTGACATCATCTATGGATACTGATATTTCAATGGCATCAATGGGTCCAATAGCAAGGAGTCCAACGAGTTGATTTGAGATGTTAAACACTATAACCAGCAGGTCATCGGTGTCGGCAATGGGTTGAACCATCGCAACATCGTCGACTGAGATAAGTGACAGACTTCCACCACGGTATTGCATTACTCGCTTTCCACCAAGATCTTCAATGTCAGAACGTTTGATTTTTTCAATACGTTCTACCTGATTGAGTGGGACGGCGAATTGTTCAAATTCAGAACTTCTAAAGGTGAGAAGAGCCTGTTTATCTTTTTGTGACTTAACGAGTTCTTCAGCGGCCTGTGCAACTTCATTGGCACGATCGGTACCATCCATTGAGGTGAGATCAGCCATAATCGCAAGATTTGCAACATCAAGAATCAATGCAATTCGTCCATCACCCATGATGGTTGCTCCTGCATACCCTTTACAGGTTTGCAGATGTTTACCAAGTGGTTTAATAACAATTTCTTCAGAGTCCTGTAGTTTGTCGACAATGAGGCCATATTTCATGGAACCATTTGAAACAACAACTATATTTAACGCGCTGGCCGCATTAAAACGTCGATCTCTATCTGAACGATCAGCATCGGTTGCAGAAACATCTATTGGATCAATATCTGTGTCAAGGCCCCGGCGATCGGATATTCTTTCCCTTCGGTCTTCATTGAATGCATCTTTATCCTCGTCAAAATAGGTTCGTTTGATATTGAGTACATCTGCAAGCCTGATAAGAGGCAATAAATTCCCGCGAAGTCGAACAACCTCAGCATTACCAACTCTTTCAATACGTTTTTTAACTTGTGTGGCAGGAATACGCAGAAGCTCTTCAAGATTTACCTGAGGGATGGCATAGCGCTCATCACCAGTCATGATGATCTGGCATGGGATGATAGCCAGAGTAAGTGGAAGTTTAATATAGATTGTTGTTCCCTGGCCAACTTCGGAAACAATATCAACCTGGCCACCTAATTGATCAAGATTTGTTTTAACAACATCCATGCCGACGCCACGCCCTGAAACATCGGTGACCTCTTTTGCAGTTGAGAAACCAGGTAAGAGGATGAGGTTAACTTTCTCCTTCTCAGACATGAGCTGAGCTTGTTCAGGAGTGATTAATCCTTTGTTAACGGCTGCTTCAGCAAGTATGTCTCCGTCAAGTCCTTTACCGTCATCACTTATCTCAATTACAACTTGTCCGGCAGCATGATAGGCCTTGAGGATAACAAGACCAGTGGAAGATTTACCAGCCTGTTCACGAACAGCAGGAAGCTCAATGCCATGATCAACTGAATTTCGAATAAGATGGGTAAGGGGATCGTTGATGGATTCGATAATGGTCTTATCGAGCTCAACATCCTTACCTACAATGGTAAGATCGATCTGTTTGTTGAGTTTACTGGAAAGGTCTCGAACAACACGTGGAAATTTACCAAAGACACTACCAATTGGCTGCATGCGCGTGAGCATGATTGCCTCTTGTAATTCTGAGGTGATCAGATCTATACGCTGTCCAACACTTTCTGCATTCTGGTTATCTCCGGATGTTATTGTCTGCAGCAGTTGATTTCTACTGAGGACAAGTTCTCCGGCAAGTGTCATTAAGGAATCAAGAAGACTTACATGAACACGGATGCTGGAATCAACCTTAACCTTGGCTGCAGCTTTTTTGGGTGGTGCTTTTTTTGCTTTTGGCTTTGGTGGCGGCGCAGCAGCTTGTACTGGTTCAGGTGTAGGCGTTGGTGCTTCAACTGGTACAGGGATTTCGGGTTCGGGTGCTGTCTCCTGAACCTCAGGAGCTTCTGTCTCGCTTTCTGAATCCTCTTCAGTTGGCGGTGGTGGAGCCGTTTCACCTTCATAGATAGCGTTAAGAGGAACGACATGTTCCTCAATATCATATTCATTCGAATTGGAAACATCCTCAATCATTGTATTGAGCTTATCAGATGCTTGCAAAAGAACATTTATGATTTCAGGCGTTGGTATTAGTTTACTGCTACGGATTAGGCCTAGTACATTTTCCAGAACATGCGATAAATCCTGGATAACAGTGAGACCCATGAATCCGGCGCCACCCTTAATGGAATGTGCGGCACGAAAAACTTTATTAACAAGATCCTCGTTTATATCAGCGCCGTTTTCTTCTATTTCAAGAAGATCATTTTCAATATCAGCAAGATGTTCAAGTGATTCTTCAATAAAACCCTGGAGTATCTCATCGTCTTCTATTTGCATAATTTGCTCCTGCGCGAAAGAAAGTGGAAAGAAATTGAGTAAAATAGCTCAATCACTCTTCGTACACTCAATATTCATTCTTTAAGTAATTTTATTCTATACTTTCGGATTAATGAATGTACAGAGAATTTTTTAAAAATATGCCTGTTAGGCATTAAATTTTCCTGTTTCCCGTTGATATTGCAATCTTGCAAAATATAAGCCACTTCATGTGGTGCATGAGCGGGTAAAGGATTGCTGCCATAACAGTGAGATAGGATTTCATAAAAAAAAGGTTGCAGAAACAGTCCACAAAGTTGGACAATGAGTACTTTTGTGTCTGCAAAAAAAAGTTTTACTCATAATTCAATTATCTTACGTTGAGCTGTGAATGATAATTTACTTTGAAAAAGTTGGTAAGGTATCAATTTTGTGATTCTTTATCAGCTATTTCAAGAACAGTGATTTCATAATTAAGAGGATGTCCTGCCAGAGGATGATTGTAATCGATAATAATGGAATTGTCCTTAAGTTCAACTATGGTAGCAGGAACCTGGTGAGTAACGCTATTACTATCTACATTCATTGAGAGAACGAGGCCTACTTTAGGTTCGATTGTTTGAGAGAATTCGTTTTTAGGTATTTCCTGGAGCAGGTCACTACGGCGTATGCCAAATTCGCCTTCTTCGGCTTCGAGATGAACTTTACGCATTTCTCCAATCTGCATACCTACAAGGATTCTTTGTATAGGTTTGGGTACACCTTCCTCACCGAGTTGTAAAATAAGCGGGTCAGATGCGTCAATGGTTTCAAAAACAGTCTCGTTGTCTAACGTACCTGTAAGGGCCACAGTTACCCTGTCATTTTTTTGTACTTGTTTCATTTGAGTATGTATTGCTCCCGAAATTTAAGTAGTATATTAAATTAATTTGAGTTTGATGATTTAAGTATCAATAATCTAAACCATCATTTTATCTTTAGCAATGGTTGAAGCCAAATGTGATGAGTTATAAAGTTGAATGGATAGACCTTTGTTAATTTATCGAGGATTTCCATGAAATAAATTTTGCCATTAAAGCTGTTTCTTGACAAACAAATGATACAGTCATACATTGCGCTGATTTAATAATTAATAAAAATTCTAATACCGAATTTTGTTTGAGATATATGGTTGTGAGGTAAAAAGTGAAATTGACATGTGATAAATTTAAAGAATCGATGGAGTCTGAAGTTGCTGAATGTCGTCATCCAAACGATTATTGTCAAACTAGAACTTCCTGTATGATATGTTTCCTTGAAAAAGAACGAAAACGTGAAGAGGCTCTGGAAGTAAAAAGATCCCAGATAGAAAAATGATGATAGAACTAGATTTTACTAAAGATAAAGATGGGTTATTACCCGCCATTGTGCAGGATGCTGCAAATGGAGATGTATTGATGCTGGCCTATATAAATCGTGAATCCTGGGAAAAAACATTGAGCACCGGGAAGGCACATTTCTGGAGTAGATCCAGACAGCAGTTATGGTTAAAAGGAGAAACATCAGGCCATGTTCAGATTATAAAAGAAATCCTGATTGACTGTGATCAAGATACTGTAGTGTTTAAAGTTGAACAACTCGGTGGTGCTGCCTGTCATAAGGGATACGGATCCTGCTTTTTTCGTAGAGTACATGGTAATGATCTTGAAATAATCGCAACAAAGGTTTTTGATCCTGCTGCTGTTTACGGTAAATAAAAAAATCAAAAGGCATTATTGATCTTATAGAGAGGAGAATGAAATGAATCAGTTAAAACTTGGACTGCCCAAGGGAAGTCTTGAAAAAGCCACCATTGATCTGTTTGAAAAAGCAGGATGGTTGATCAAACCAAAATCAAGAAATTATTTTCCGGAAATTGATGATCCGGAACTCGCCTGTTCAATATGTCGTCCTCAGGAGATGTCCCGTTATGTAGAATCCGGGATGCTTGATGCAGGTATCACAGGAAAAGACTGGACTCTTGAGAATCAATCTGAAGCAGTTCTTGTTAGTGAACTTGTTTATTCCAAAGTCAGTAGAAGGCCGACACGCTGGATTATCGCTGTAAAAGGTGATTCTGATATTACCTGTATCGAGGATCTTGAAGGGAAAAAGATTTCAACAGAACTGGTTAATGTCAGTAAAAGGTTTTTTGAAGAAAAAAAGATCAATGTAGAAATTGAGTTTTCCTGGGGAGCAACAGAGGCTAAGGTTGTTGCCGGTCTTGTCGATGCCATTGTTGAGGTCACAGAAACTGAATCAACCATAAGGGCTCATGGTTTACGTATTATACATGAATTGATGGAATCCAATACTCAATTTATTGCAAATAAAAAGGCTTGGGAAGACCCATGGAAGCGTAAAAAAATTAAAAATATTGCTCTGATGCTACAGGGATCATTAAAAGCCGAAAGGATAGTTGGCTTGAAAATGAATGTACCTGAAGAGAAATTACAAAAAATTATTGATATCCTTCCAAGTCTTAATGCACCGACTGTTGCTAATCTTTTTAATGCAGAATGGTATTCAGTTGAAACAGTTGTTGCTACTGATGTGGTCAGAGATCTTATTCCTAGTCTCACCAATGCTGGTGCAGAGGGTATTGTTGAATATCACTTAAGTAAGGTTATATGAAATTTATAGATATAAAATTCCTCCTGAGTGTCCATAAGCTCGCTCAACTTCCAGATCCAACACTTCCCGAAATTGCTTTTGCAGGAAGGTCAAATGTCGGGAAATCCTCACTTATCAACAAACTTGTGGGCCGTAAAGGCTTAGTGAAGGTCAGTGGAAGGCCAGGTAAGACGCAGGGGCTTAATTTTTTCCAACTGGGGGAGGAGGCATATTTTGTGGATCTTCCAGGGTATGGTTTTGCTAAAGTATCTCGTGGAATGCAGGATAACTGGCAATCATTAATAACAGGCTACCTTGAATCCCGTTCGACTCTTAGCTGTGTAGTGGTCATTATGGACATACGTCACGGAGCAAAGGTTCAGGATACGCAATTAATATCCTGGTTAAAACAAAATAATATCAATTATTTGCCTGTCTACACTAAGGCTGATAAGCTTTCCGGGAACCAAATCCAGAAACACGCCAGAGCTCTTGATGCCGGCCATACTATAAAAAGCAGTCAACGAATTGTATTTTCAGCAAAAAATGGAATGGGTAAGGAGGAGTTAGAGAGAGCTCTTGCATCTTTTGCTAAAATAGACTAAATCTTCGAATATCAAAGTAAGTGTCACTATACATACGTTATCCTCGTTTTGTTTAAAGCGAGGAAAAAAATATTGATTCTTGTAGGGAGATCTATTTATGTCACTCCGTTCTGAATGGCCATGTTGGGAAATTATGAAATGTAATGATCCCCAAAAGTGCCCAGCCAAAGAAAATACAACCAAACTTTGCTGGGAAATAATTGAAGAAGTGGACAAATATTCTTTTAATATCTGTACAGATTGTCTTGTTTATGTAACTAAACAGAAGGATTCTTTGTTCACTAAAGAAGAAATACTGAGCATTATGGCCCAGAAAGGGGTTGATGTCTTGACGGAAAAAACATGTCCTCTGAAAAAGAGTGGTGTGGCATAATTTGTAAATAAATTCTTCACAAAAAGTATAAAAAGGAGCAATGGTTTATGTAATCATTGCTCCTTTTTTCGTTTGTTATTGTTCAGATTTTAATACAGCAAGGAATGCTTTCTGAGGAATATCGACGTTACCAACAGTTTTCATACGTTTTTTGCCAGCTTTCTGTTTTTCAAGAAGTTTCCTTTTCCTGCTGACATCACCACCATAACATTTCGCTGTAACATCTTTACGCAATGCTGAAATATTGGTTCTGGCGACAATACTTCCTCCAATGGCAGCCTGAATTGCTATTTTGAACATTTGCCTTGGGATTTCTTCTTTAAGGCGTTCGCATGCCCGAAGACCCCTAGCTCTTGCATTGTCACGATGAGCAAGCTGTGAGAGAGCGTCAACAATTTCACCATTAACAAGTATATCAAGTTTCACAAGATCACTTTTACGGTAATCGTACAATTCGTAATCAAAGGATCCGTAGCCCTGAGTAATTGATTTTAGTTTATCGTAAAAATCATAAATTACTTCAGCGAGTGGGAGCTCACAGGTAAATTCAATACGACCAGGAATTGGATAATGGTAGTTTGTATTTTCACCACGTCGTTCCATGCAAAGTGTCATTAGTGCACCCATATATCGTTCGGGAATGAGTATGGTTGCTTTGATATAAGGTTCTTCAACTCTATCTATTGACATCGGATCTGGGAAGTAGGCAGGATTGTCAACTTCCAGCATCGTCTCATCTTTTAAATAAAAATTGTATTTAACGGATGGGACTGTGAGGATGAGTGAAATATCAAATTCTCTTTCAAGTCTTTCCTGTATAACTTCCAAATGGAGAAGTCCTAAGAATCCACATCTGAATCCGAATCCCAGGGCAGCAGAAGAATCTTTTTGAAAGATAAGAGCAGCATCATTTAATTGAAGCTTTTCAAGGGCAGTTGCCAGGTCCTCATATTCATCGGTTGATATTGGATAAATAGAAGAAAATACAACCTGTTGAACTTCCTTGAAACCTTCAAGAGCGTTTTCGCTAGGATTTTCAATAGTAGTAATGGTATCTCCGGGGCGGGTGTCACTTACAGTTTTAACTCCTGCAAGGATATAACCGACAGATCCTGCGCTCAGTTTTTTAACAGGTTCTCTTTTAACTCTGAATAGGCCAACTTCTTCGACTCGATATTCAGAATTAGTAGACATGAACTTGATGATATCACCGGATTTAATAGTTCCGTTAACCATCTTGATAGAGATAATTGTACCACGGAAAGGGTCGTAATTAGCGTCAAAAATTAATGCCTGTAGAGGTGCTTTAGGGTCACCCTCTGGAGGTGGAATGTGTTTGACTATGGCTTCGAAGATATTCTCAACACCAACTCCGGTTTTAGCAGAGCATTGTTGGATGAGTTCGGCGTCAAGTCCAAGGTCTTCTTCTATTTGAACAGCAATTTTCTCAGGTTCAGCAGAAGGCAGGTCAATTTTATTGATGACTGGAATAATATCAAGGTCATTTTCCATGGCAAGGTAAAGGTTAGCGAGTGTCTGGGCTTCAACACCTTGTGCGGCATCAACGAGTAGCAAGGCTCCTTCACAGGAGCTCAAAGCACGTGACACTTCGTAGCTAAAATCAACGTGGCCTGGAGTGTCAACAAGGTTCAGGATGTATTCTTTTCCATCCTTAGCTGTATATGGGAGACAAATTGTCTGGCTTTTGATGGTGATTCCACGTTCTCTTTCTATTTCCATGTTGTCGAGTAATTGATCCTGGAATTCACGATCACTGACCTGTTCGCAGAGTTGAATCATGCGATCAGCAAGAGTTGATTTGCCGTGATCAATATGAGCAATGATGGAAAAGTTTCGTATATTATTCATGATATGGTGGTTTTAAAAAGAATCATTCAGAAGTTGAGATATCAGGGAAATTACGCCTTGTAGCATAAAACTGGAAACAATAAAATAGAATTGTTTCCTAATTTTGCAATATGATACCATAAGATAAAAAAAACATCAGAATCTTGAAAATCGAGTAACACATTGTGAAATAAGGAAAAGATCAAAAAGGGGTTTTTACATATAGTTTATAAAGATTGCCTTTTCCTGTATCAGTAGTAATAATAAAAGATTACGTTCAGAATAATCAGTGTTATCTTGCCTTATACTTACAGGTAACTGTTTTTCAAATGAAATGAGATAGAGGATATGAGCGGAATGGCAGCTGATAACCAAAAAACAGCACCAACCACAGTAGTTTTGATCATCTGATTTTATAATCCTTTTGTGTCTCTGCCTGATGATGCAAATCTCCCTACCGTTAGTAATCCTGCCCTT
>DAOWDZ010000052.1 GCA_030638765.1 Desulfocapsa sp. | reverse complement strand
GAAAACTCAGATCAAGCGATTGCTTTAACTATAAAAGCAACTCAACACATCATGGAATCATTTTTAAAAAGGGCTAAAAGCGTCAATTGTAGGGATATAACTGGTTGTGATTTTTCAAGCAAAATCAGTATGGCGAAATATTTTTTCTCTGGAAAATTCCTATCCTGCTTTACACTAGCGGAAGAGTGGACACCCGAAGCCATCCAGTCGGCAAAAGAAGGATTGGCACGCGAACAAAATGATTTACCCGAAGTACCAATGAGCTGCGCTTCTGAAGTCGCAAAAAAAATGGGAGCCAGTGATGAAGAAATGGTGATGGTTGCAGGGTTTGCCGGAGGTCTTGGCTTGAGTGGTCAAGGTTGTGGAGCGCTCAGTGCAGCAATATGGATGAATGCTATAGCAAGGAGGCGTGAGCGAACTCATTCTTCTGAAGATAGAAGCAATAAAAATAAAGTTGAACGTAGGGTGTCAGTCTGTCCTCGTGCAACGGCAACATTGGCAACATTTCATGCCGCAACAGATTCTAAAATGCTCTGTCATGAAATTACAGGCCAATATTTTAAGACAATGGATGAACACACTGATTTTTTAAAAAATGGCGGCTGCAATAAACTGATTAATTTGCTTGCAGGGTAGCGTCAAGGCACTTACCTGGAAGGTGAATTGTCCTGTATACTGCTAAATGACAAGCTTGTCTTCGGGTGACGTCTGATTTCATCGTTTTGTGTGTCTCATTAAGAACTTGTTTTTTCCTGTTGTGTCGTCATACAATGGAAAAAAAACATTGTTATTAGATCGTTATCATCTGTGTTTTGGAGTATGATTTATGAGAAGAGATGTCAAAAATTTACAGAGTGTTTTCACTTTTTAATACCCTCAAAAAAGAATTTAAATGTCTATGAGTCAGGAAAAACGAATACAAACCAGAACCAACTATGCTGCACATGCCCTTGTTAATACTGGAACGGGGAAAGCAATTAAAGGTGTTATTCGAGATGTCAGTATGGATGGTATCTACTTGTATATAGAACCTCTTTTCGAAATTGGTTCGCCTGTAATGATGGAAATAATCCTCTTTGGTGCTAATAGTCAATTAACAATAAAAATGTTGGCCAGAGTGGAAAGAATGGATCAGGATGGAGCAGCGATGAGTTTTATGTCTCCTCTTGAATGGTGGCCAATTTTCACGTATTTCTCAACATATGACCTGGATAATTTGAAATCTTCGCAGGAGGAGAATGGTGCGTTGGAAGCTGGTTGCGCCAGAAAGACACCTGCGGCCTTCAGGGGAGATCTCGCGGCGATATCTATCGAAAATCTAATGCAATTACTGAGTCAGGCTTTATTGACAGGTGAATTACTCATTACTGTCCCTGATAATTCAGTTATGTTTTTTGTATGTGATGGAATATTGGTGTTTGCTCATCTCAATAATAATCCAATAAAGATCGGACAACGACTAATAGATGGGAACTATATTACCAAGGAAGATTTGCAGAAATGTCTTGCCAAGCGTAAGAAACAATTGTCTAAAACTAAAATTGGAGAGCAGCTGGTTAAAAGTGGCTATTTGAAGCAAGCTGATCTTGAAACAGCAATTAAAGCACAGATTAAAGATATTTTCTTTGAGGTCCTTTCATGGAAAGAAGGGAGTTTCTCTTTTACGATAAAGGAGATATCAACAGATGAATGTATTTTTCTTGAGGAAAGAATTGACTATTTGATTCTTGAAGGAATTATTCAACTTGATGAAGGGGCAGGATAGGTTCCTGTGGAAGTTGCGTGTAATTGTTTTTATGGAGGTGTTTTTTGATGGATCTTGATTTTTCTGGAATTAAAGACAGCTTGAAAATAGATTGAGTCTGGAGATACGGCAACTCCACCTGCAACTGCCCATCCGTTCTTAAGGTATTTCTGAACTTCAAGTTCCAGTTTTAGAGGGGAATCATTTTTTAGTATTTTATACATATTGCAATATACATTATTAAGATCAATGTTTGAAGGTGTGGCAGCTTTTGTTGTATGCTCCTTTTTTCTTCCAGATGTATGTGTATCGGCATTTTCTTGCCATCTCAATAACAAAAAATCAATATTGACGTTTATTTAGAGTAAAAAAGAAGCTGATGCCACTATTTTTATCAGGGATCTTGCCTGTTTTAACGGAATATGGAAAAGAGTCTCCCATTGTTGTTTGATATTGCGAAGAGTAATCTGCTGAAATACTGAAATAAACGATTTTAGAGGAAGTTACCTGTTTTCTTATATGGAAAATTAAAGTACTTTTTTCCAGGTACCCTTAAAATATAAAATAGCTCTGGTTAATGGAAAATTTTACTCTCATCTTTATCTGCTTTGTTGTTGGAATGAGCCTTCAGAAACTGGCTGTTTTTGACGATAAAGCGCCCTTGACTCTCAATCTGTATGTGATATGGGTGGCACTTCCCGCTCTTATCCTTCGTCAGGTACCAACGCTTTCTTTTTCAACGGATCTTTTTATATTGCTTGTTATGCCATGGTTGATGGTGGCTCTTGGGGCAATTCTTGTGTTGATTGGCAGCCGTATCTTTTCCTGGTCCCGTGAGGTTACAGCTGTACTGCTTCTCACCGTACCACTTGGAAACACTTCATTTCTGGGTATCCCGATGATAGAGGCATTCTGGGGGGAGGATATGGTCTCCTACGGAATTATCTATGACCAGTTCGGGTCATTTGTGGCACTTTCTACCTATGGCTCCTTTATTCTGGCACTTTATAGTGAGCAGGATCGGCAGAGCGGAAAGGCTATCATGAAAAAGATCATGACGTTTCCACCATTTCTGGCGTTGCTTGTTGGTCTTATTCTTTCAAAACCGCTACAGCAGCCTTTTCTTGCAGCAAGCTTTTCTGCAATTGCTTCTTCGCTGGTTCCCGTGGTTATGTTTACCATTGGCCTGCAGTTGAAAATCAAGCTGGCGCCGGGTCAGGCTGTACCGTTCTGTTTTGGTTTGACTGCCAAACTTATTATCGCTCCCTTTACCGCTCTTTTGATCTGTCAGTTGCTAGGTCTTGATGGCCCGGCACCACGAATAGCAATCTTTGAAGCCGGGATGCCTCCCATGGTAACAGCTGGAGCTATGGCCATGAGTGCGGGGTTTGCGCCAAGGTTGACTGCAGCTCTTGTCGGATGGGGAATACTCCTCTCCTTTGCGAGTCTTTCCTTACTTTCTGCGTTTATTTGAGAGACTGAAACGTCCCACGATTGAGGCGGCGATTATGACAGCCATCCCAACGATTACCTGAGAAGGGATAGATTTTCCGTGTATGAGTGCCACCAGCAAAACTGACAGAGGCGGTGTGAGGTAGCTCAAGAACCCTATGATCACCATGTTCCCCTTGGTGACGGCACGGTTCCAGAGAAAGAATGAAAGTCCAAGAGGAATACAGCCAAGATAGATGGCGGCGCCCAGTGATTTTGCAGACGGTATTTCATGAGGCATGGTGGAGAGATAGAGCAGTGCTGAAAGAAGAGCTGCAACAACAGTGAAAGCTGTCATCGGCTCCCCTTGTATCTTTACCCGGCCAAGAGCCACTGAAAAACTGGACCAGATCAACCCACATGCCAGAGCCAGTGCATATCCCTGCATGTAGTTGCTGCTGAAGCTTAGATCCTTTCCTGAAGCAATAACAAGGCCCGCTCCGAACATCCCCACAAGAGCTGTAACCATTATGGAGAGTTTTAATTTTTTAAAAAGAATTATTGAGGAGAAGACCACTATCCAGAAAGACCATGTGGTGGCAAGTATCGCACCTTCGGCCAATGGTGCACGACTTAGCGCCATGTAGTAGACATAATGATAGATGAAAATTCCCCAGACTCCAAGCAGGACAGCCTTGAAATTTGGAATAAAAATCGAGAAGGAACGTGTTAAAATTACATCCTGCACATAGAGAAAGAGAGCTGCACTCGTGAAGCTGAAAAACATCAGCTCTTCCGTTGAAAGACCATTCAGTCCCGATCCGGTGGCGGCAGGAAGGCTTGCCCAACAGAGAATGGCACCCATTGCATAGAGATAATATTTCATAATATAGTTATTTTAAAAGGATCAAATACGTTCTGAATAATGCAGTAACTCAAAATAACTCTTCTTATATAATGATTATGGAGAAATAAGAAAACCGTTTTTTGCACTATTGCTTTTACAAAAAGGAGACTTTTCTGTTTCCAAAATTTAGATTCACCTTTACCTTGGTCCATGAATTTGCTTAACTGGCAAAATGCGTTTGTTGATGGATCTCTTGAGGAGGGAATGTTTTTATGCAGCTTGATGATTATTATGAAATAACAATGGATGAATTCCGGAAATTTCGGGAAGATAAAGATGAGAGTGAATACCTCGTTGTTGATGTTCGTTTTCCAGAAGAATATGAAGAGGAACATATTCCCGGTTGTGTTCTTCTCCCTCTTGCAGAAATCAATGCTCGCTTGACAGAGCTTCCTGCCGACAGAGATATTATCTTTTATTGCCATAGCGGAAAACGTTCCCGCACGGCAGCTCTATTTGCCACATCAGTGCCATTTTTTGAGAAGAGAATCTATAATCTTGATGGTGGAATTATCTCTTTTACCGATAGAACTGTTCCCGATTATCCTGTCCTGAAGGTATTTGATTTTAATGCAGATATCTCTGATCTTTTCAAAACAGCCATGAATCTTGAAAAGGGTGCTGAAAGGTTCTACAAGGCAGTGCTTGCGGAAATTGGTGATGCTCCCTATCGAAAAATAATTGAGGTGCTTGGTCAGGCCGAAACAGGACATGCGCGCTTGATTTATGGGATGTGGAAAAAAAGAGGAGATAGCCTGCCTCCCTTTGAAGAGTTGTATGCATCACTCCCAGGAGACATTGTTGAGGGTGGAAAATCCATCGAAGATCAT
>DAOWDZ010000085.1 GCA_030638765.1 Desulfocapsa sp. | reverse complement strand
TCCCCAATATGTCAAATCATCACCCAATTTATCGTAATGATATAGCGACCTCATTAAACATTTGAAATCACATTTTTCGTTCGTTAAATAGCTTCGTATACATCAATAAAGATCATACATTGACACCACCGACGCAACACGCCACACGTTGTGACACACAGCCCACCTAACGTACTGATTAGTTTCAATAAATAAAAATAGTTATATTTTTATTAGCAGCGTTGGAATTCGACAGTGAGAAAAATACCTTGCTAGGGGAGAAAAAGAGAGGTACTTGTTTGATAAGCAGGTCTAAAAAATTGGCCCTCCCTCAAAGAAAGGAGATCAATTTATGGAGAGATTATTAACGGGATCAAACTCATTTATGAAAATATTCTCGTATGGTGTAGAGAGAATTTTCAAGACAGACAATATAGAGAGAAAAAAAAAATATTGTTGGTATTTGTGTTGGTACTTACTAACGGCATAAAGTGTATGTGGCCGATATCTAACACATAAAATCGGCCAGACGACTCCCGCCGCCTCCACCAATATTAAAGGCCGAAATGAAACGATGTTTTCATTTCGGCCTTTTTCTTTCCTGGTTAATGAAGCCATAGGACTTCCAATAAAATGCAGAAAAGGAATTAACTTTTCTTTTCTAAGTAATTTGTGTTTTTTTAAGCCCGGACAATAGTATTGTTTCAAATTTTCTATGATTACAGAGAGGTATGCTTGTCTCTCTCGATTCTTGATATAGGTTTTAACTGCTTCTCTGGTGCTTAGCCACAATCTTCCCTCTATTGCATTGGAATTATATGTCATCTCAAACCGAAGGTGATCGCTCAATATTTTGGTACTTGCGACTAGAAAGTCGAAATCGTAACTAATTGAAAAGCAGTTTCAATCAGCACCTTTGTAGCATCCTTTATATGTGTGTTAGGTGTGGACGGTTTTTTTCAATCCAGTCACTTTTCTGGAAAATAAACAGACAACCCTTTGACTTGAGATTAGTTATTATGATAATATTTTCTAGTGAGTTTTGTTTGTTTCTAACATATTGTCACAGATGCTACCCAATCTCATCGGTGGTATCAGAGTTTTAATTCAATTTTACCAGGCCTTAATGAATACATTAGAAATTGTACAGGATGAAAATAAGCAGTTACGGATCCAACTTGAGGACGTTCAGAAAAAACTGGATGAATATAATGAGGTCTTCAGGCAGGTGATTGATTTTTCGTCAATGCTTGGTGTTCCAGATGACTTGAAGGAAGTGTATAGAAGTGGTCTCCATTTATTTAAGGATCTATTGGAACTGGATGTTGCCAATCTGTTTCTGGTTGTTGATGAATTTGAAGGCGCGATATTAAGTGATACTATTGGGCTCCCTGAGTCGATGATCGGTAAATTGACTGCTTGCAGGGGGATGGATTTACCTGGTTGTGTTCTAGTGAGTGGTCAGCTTGAAATAGTGGACGATTTTCGGTTAGAGAAACGATTTCCCATTCCTGATGTTATTTCGAAAAACAAAATCATCTCTGCCATTGGCGTTCCAATGATACATAATGAAAACGTTTTTGGTGTGATCGTTGGAAATTGTTATGAAAAGATACTTTTTTCTGATGAACAAAAAGCACTTGCCCAGGTTTTTGCCAATCAACTGGCTGTGGTTATTAAAAATGCTATCCACATCCAGTCATTATCTGTATCGGAGAGGCAGCTTCAACGTAGGACTGATGAGATAAATACTATTTTCACCAACTCAATGACTGGTGTCATGCTGCTACGGGGTGGTAGAGTTTTAGCTCGCTGTAATCAAAGGTTAGCTGATTTGATGGGGTATGATTCACCTGATGAGATGGTGGGGATGGGGATGCGAGAAATTCATCTTTCTGAAGAAAGATTTCTTGATTTTGGTGAGCGATACTACAAATCCCTTGTTTCGGGAGAACAGATTCAAGTTGAATATCAACTGCGGAGAAGAAATGGACAGTCATTCTGGTGCATGTTGTCAGGAAAGGCCATAGATCCTCATTCACCACCTGATCTCGATAAAGGGGTTGTTTGGATTATTGATGATATCAGTGAACGAAAAAATATGGAAGAGCAGTTATTGAAGAGCCAGAAGCTGGAATCCATTGCAGTGCTTTCTGCAGGCCTAGCACATGATTTTAATAACATTATCACCTCAATTCTTGGAAATATCAGCCTGAGCATGGCTACGATAGATTCAGATGTGCCCGGATATTCTTTTTTGGCTCCTGCTAAGAGTGCCTCGTTACGGGCAAAGGATCTGACTCAAAAGTTATTGACCTTTTCCAAGGGAGGGGCACCTGTTCGTACCCTTGCGTCTCTTCCTGAAATCATAGAGGATTCAGCTGATTTTGCACTGAGTGGAAGCTCTGTAAAGGTTAACTATACGTTTGACGATGTGCTCTGGGATGCCAGTATTAATGCGACTCAAATTAGTCAGGTCCTGCAGAATCTGATTATGAACAGTCAGCAGGCAATGCCGGGTGGAGGCAATATTGACATCTGTTGCGTTAACTTTTCACAACAAGGTGAAATAACGGGTCTCGCAATAGGGAAGTATTTAAAAATAACAATAACTGATAATGGCCATGGTATTGCCCCAGCGATTTTAGATAAAATATTTGACCCGTACTTTACCACCAAGGACTTTGATAGTGTCAAAGGCAGTGGACTTGGTCTTGCTTTGGTTCATTCAATCGTCAGACATCATGATGGCATGATCTTTGTTGATTCTGTTGTAGGGAAGGGCTCCAAATTCACTCTCTATCTACCAGCTGTTGCTGTTGATGACTTTGAGGACGAGGTCATTACGGAATCTCTTGTTACTGATGGCAAAGGAAGAGTGCTTGTAATGGACGATGACAAGACGGTCAGAGATGTACTTAATCAGATGCTAGTCATGCGAGGATATGATATTGAGGAATCGGCTGACGGTGAGGAGTGTATTGTTAAATATCTGTCAAATATGAAAGCCGGAACACCTTTTGATCTGGTTATTATGGATCTTACTATACCCGGTGGTATGGGTGGCAAAGAGGCTGCACAGGAAGTGCTGAAAATTGATAATAATGCCAAAATTGTGGTTTCCAGTGGTTATTCGGATGATCCGGTCATGGTAAATTGTAAAGAGTATGGGTTTGTTGCGTCCGTCAATAAGCCTTTCGAATTCGGTGAGTTAGGTAATGTTATTAACTCGGTCATGACCGCCTAGCAAGGCACTCCAGGTATTACAAAAGTGATGATACTTTGTCATAGGCAAGTACCTTCTTTTTTAATGTGTTTTGTGTGTCTGCACTCTTCACCAATCTATTAAATTAGACATTGTCCAATTTAATAGATTCCTTTTGATATTTTTTATTTCTTTTTTTCTGTG
The DNA here is from genome assembly GCA_030638765.1 of Desulfocapsa sp. Next base: position 7,626 of record DAOWDZ010000085.1, on the reverse strand, counting down.
TAATGTATTGAAATAAATCGATTATATTTAGTGCCGTGTGTTGTATGAAAGTGGCACAACAATTGCTTTGTTATAAATTGTGCTAACTATTTATGGTGTCATGTCATTATTTCTCTTACCCAGGAGACGTAGAGGCTTGGGTAGATTTTAAAACCAATGGAGAATCAAATGTTTAAGGAAGAAAGAGAGGAACTGCAATTTGATTGGAATATGATAGGGGACATTGAAGAAGGCCGCCCTAATCTTGGACCAACAACTGATGTCGCTGTGTATCGTTTGATGCAGTTTACTCTTAGGGATGTGCTTATAAAGCAATATGATGCAGCCACAGCAGACAAAATTTTTTATGATGCAGGTGAGCAAGCAGGCAAGGCTTTATGCAAAAAAATGATAAATAAAGAAAATAATTTTAATGATTTTATTGCAGAGGTTCAAGAGCTGCTTAAAACTTTAAAGATAGGTATCTTGAGAGTTGAGCACGCTGACCTGGATGCAATGCATTTTACCCTGGCTGTGGCTGAAGATCTTGATTGTTCTGGGCTGCCAGTTTGTGATGAAGAGATTTGTACTTATGATGAGGGCTTTATTAACGGATTACTTTATGAATATACCGGGAAGCCTTTTGATGTGAAGGAAGTGGATTGTTGGTGCTCCGGTGATAGGGTTTGTCGTTTTGATGTTAAGGTTATTCAGTAGGTTCTCGGTGTATGCTTGAGGTTAAAGAAGAATTCATTGATAAGATAACAGAGGTTTTTTATCTGTTATTGAGAGGACAAAAGGCAGATTCAATAGAGTTGCCTGAAGATCATCCTGACAATGAAATTAAGCAGGTAGTTACCTATATTAACAGATTTCTTGAAGAATATAATGGTGTCACTAACCTTGTACATTCATTATCTATAGGCGATCTGGATTTTGAAGCCCCTAAGGGTCAGTTGGCACTTCTACAGTCGATTAAGAATCTGCAGGCAAACCTTCGACATTTAACCTGGACGACACAGCAGATTGCTGAGGGAGATTTCAGTAGAAGGATAGATTTTATCGGCGAATTTTCAGATGCCTTTAATACCATGACTCAGCAACTTGAAAGTTCTTTCAGGGAGCGAACAGAAGTTAATGAGATATTACAAAAGCGTGTTGATGAACTGGCAAAAGCCCGTCGCGACATGCTCAAAATGATGGAGGCTCTTGAAGAGTCCCGAACAGAAGCCGAGGATGCTACTCGTGCTAAATCCGATTTTCTGGCGAACATGAGCCATGAGATCCGTACGCCAATGAATGCCATAACTGGTATGAGCTATTTGGCGTTGAAGACCGATCTTACCCCCAAGCAACGCGATTATATAATTAAAATACAGTTCTCTGCCAATGCTCTTCTGGGTATTATTAATGATATCCTTGATTTCTCAAAGATCGAAGCCGGTAAACTCAATATGGAATCAACGTCTTTCCGCCTCGATACCGTTTTTGTTAATCTCGCTAATTTGGTTGGTTTGAGGGCTGAGGAGAAAGGGCTGGAGTTATTATTTAATGTTCACAAGGATGTTCCGACCTCTTTGGTCGGTGATCAGCTGCGTCTTGGTCAAGTTTTGGTTAATCTTGCTAATAATGCCGTTAAGTTCACAGAAAAAGGTGAGATTGTAGTTAGCGTAGAAGCTTTGGATATAAAAGAAGAACAGGCAAAATTACAGTTCTCCGTTCGTGATTCCGGCATTGGTCTTACAGAGGAACAGCAGAACAAACTTTTTAGTGCATTCTCTCAGGCAGATAGCACAATCACCAGAAAGTATGGTGGAACTGGTCTTGGCTTGACAATTTCCAAAACACTCTCTGAGATGATGGGTGGTGAAATTTGGGTGGAGAGTGAGGCAGGAGTAGGGAGTACCTTTACCTTCACAGCAGTCTTTAAGCTGAGTACAGAGAAAGACTTGGCCTTATCTGATATATTAAATTTGCGCGGTAAACGAGTTTTGGTTGTGGATGACAACCAAATTTCCCGTGAAATATTACAGGATATGCTGGAATCCATGGCCATGAAAGTTTCGGAGGCTCCCTCAGGTGAAGAGGCTCTGGCTGAGGTTGAAAGGGCAGAGGTGGAAGGTAAACCCTTTGAATTGATATTGATGGATTGGAAGATGGGGGGGATGAATGGTTTTACTGCCTGCGAAAAGATAAAAGAGCTTAAACTTCCTCAAATGCCTAAAATTATAATGGTGACCTCCTATGGTCGTCAGGAAATCATGCAGCAGGCTGAGGATGCGGGGTTGGAAGGTTTCCTGGTGAAACCAGCGAGTCGTTCGTTACTTCAGGACACGGTTAAGCAGGCTTTTGGCATGGAAGTAGGCGGGCCTTTTACGACTAGGGCTGCAAAAGAAGTTAATACCGATGATCTTAAAGGTATCCTTGGGGCCCGGGTTCTTTTGGTGGAGGATAATGAGATTAACCAGCAGGTGGCGAAGGAGATCCTTGAGCAGTCTTCGTTGCTAGTGGATGTTGCAGGAAATGGTAAAGTCGCTGTGGAAATGGTTACAGAGCAAGAATATGATATCGTGTTAATGGATATCCAAATGCCAATAATGGGAGGTTTTGAAGCCACTCAGGAAATACGAAAACTTGAAGGGGTGTCCAAAAATGTTCCGATAGTAGCCATGACAGCTAATGCAATGGCCGGTGATAGAGAGAGAAGCATCCAGGCCGGCATGGACGATCATGTAACTAAACCCATTGATCCAAATAAGTTATGCCAAGTCCTGTTGCAATGGATTACGCCAGGAGAAAGGGGGATTCCGAAAAAAGTTATTGCTGAAAAGAGCCCTGAAATAGCGTCCCTAGAGAAGTTACCGTTACCTGACTTTGAACATATTGATACAAAAAGTGGTCTTTACCGAGTGGGCGGCAATCGGCAGCTGTATCGAAAACTGCTGGTAAAGTTTTATACAGAATATGCTGATGCTACACCGCACATAAAAAAAGCTCAGGAGAGTTATGATTTGGAACTGGCCATTCGCCTGGCACATTCGCTTAAAGGGGTGGCAGGAAATATTGGGGCTAAGCAGGTCCAGGTAGCTGCCGGGGTTGTTGAGATAGCCATGAAGAATAGTAAATTCGGAGATCTCAATGAATTACTGGATAAATTGGAGCAGGAATTAAATGAAGTTACAGGTTCTCTTAAGGACTTTGTGACTGCTGAAAAAATAGAGATTTCTGAAGAAAAAGAAACGGGTAACCTTACTGTTCTTGTGGATCTACTTAAGGAAATTTCTCCTCATGTTAAGAAGCGTAAACCCAAGCCAACTAAAAAAATATTATCTCAAATAATTTATTACACTTGGTCCCCTGGCTACAGTTCAGAAATTGAAGAACTCAGCAGACTGATAGGGAAATATAAATTTAAAGATGCTGATTTAGTTGTGGTTTCACTGCTTGAAAAACTCAAAAATATGGTGCCCGACAATGGTTGACTTATCAGGTTGTATTGTTTTGATAGTCGATGATGTAGAATCAAATATTGATATACTCATTGAAACGTTGGATGGTGAGTATGAAATAAGTGTCGCCATGGACGGTGAGTCTGCACTTGAAAGCGTAGAGACTGAGATGCCGGATTTGATTTTACTCGATATTATGATGCCAGGAATGAATGGCTATGAGGTGTGTCGAACTCTCAAAGAAAATCCTGCAACAAAACACATCCCGATCATATTTTTAACTGCCATGGTGGATGAGGCAAATGAAGAGAAAGGATTAATGCTTGGTGCAGTGGATTACATTACTAAACCTTTCAGTCCTGAATTGGTCCAGGCACGAGTGCATAACCAGCTTGAACTGAAAATTCACAAGGATAACCTCGATGTTTTAGTGCGGGAACGAACAAAAGAGGTTGAATTGACTCAGGAAGTCACCATTGAGTCCATGGGAACCCTGGCGGAGTATCGAGACCCAGAAACCGGTGGACATATCAAGCGAACGAAAAAATATGTGAAGTTATTAGCTGAAAACCTTAAAGATCACCCTAAATTTTGTGACTTTCTGGATGATGATACTATTACTATTTTGTACAAGTCGGCACCACTCCATGATATTGGTAAGGTTGGAGTGCCCGATGGCATTTTGTTGAAAAAAGGAAAATTAAGTAGAGAAGAATTTGAAATAATGAAAAAACATGCAACTTATGGCAAGGACGTAATAGCTGTTTCTCAGAGAAAACTGGGGGAGGGTTCCTTCCTTCATCATGCTCAGGTTATTGCAGGGAGTCATCATGAAAAGTGGGATGGGTCAGGTTATCCGGAAGGATTGATTGGGGAAGATATTCCCATTCAAGGTCGGATAATGGCTATTGCTGATGTTTATGATGCTCTTATCAGCAAGCGTTTCTACAAGGAATCTCTCAGACATCAAGATGCAGTTGCTGTTATTGCAGAGGGTCGAGCGAAACATTTTGACCCTGATATGGTTGATGTTTTTCTGGAACATGAAGATGAATTCAGAGAAATAGCTTTGACCTATGCTGATTTTGATGAAGAACGAAAAAATTTGATGGGATAATAGTATTAGAAGCGAAGGGAGGATAATCCTGTAGGATATATATTGGATTGTTTTCTCTTAAAACCCTCAGTGTCTTTTTACGGCGTGTTTATGATGACAAATCTGTTATCATTCAGTCAGGTTTTTATTTTTCCGGAGTATGTCTAAGATTTACCAATATCTAAGTAGCAAGTAGCCTTTTTCTGGCAGTTTAATTCGAGAGCGATTTTGGTTTTTTTGTTGAATAGGTTCGCAAAAAAAAAGAAAATTTTTTATATCATAATAAATATCACTGTTGTCCGGCTGGAACATTTACAATATATAGAATACGAATTTTCCAGAGATGCTTAAGAAAGCAATACACAAATATTCCTGACTAATCAAATCGGATAATGCTGAGTAAATATGAAAAATTTTAAATTGGTATATGATTTTGGACAATATTGAAGACCTGGTCACACTCAAACAGAAGACTGTAGTTATCAGCGCTGCAGGTAATGAAGAGAGAAAGGAAACGCTTGCCATCGAGGTACCGTATAAAGTTGCCTTAAATGACAGGGAAATAGGAGCATCCATGGTGCTTGCTACGGGGCTTGAAGAGTTTGGGGCAGGTTTTCTCTTTGGTCAGGGATATATTAATAAAGTCGGTCAGGTACGCGAAGTTTTAGTGTGCCCGGAAGGACGTATTTCAGTTCATGCTGATGTTGAAGAAGGTAGCGAACCAAAGGAGGTTATTATTACTTCCGGTTGTGGTGGTACTGGAAAGATATCAAGGGAAATGTTGGAAGGAGCTTTTGACCCTCTTAACGAATGTACGGCAACACTCGATGAAATGAATCAGTTTATTCGTGAGATGCTGCAGCAATCGCCTCTTGGTCCGGCAACGCATTGTATACATGGATGTGGCTTGTGGGCAGATGGACGGTTACAGGGCTTTTATGAAGATGTTGGACGTCATAATGCCGTGGACAAAGTTATCGGAGCGATCCTGATGGGTAAAATTCCTGCAAGTGGAGCAGTGTATACCACCGGCCGTTTAACGTCTGATATGGTTTTGAAGTGTGCTCGTATTGGTATTCCCATTGTTATGTCCCGCACCTCTCCCTCATCGTTAGGGCTTGCCATTGCCCGCCGTGCCGGAGTTACTTTAATTGGGTATGCCCGGCCTGGACGACTGAATGTATTTAATGCACCAGAGCGCATTCATTGCTGAGATGAATATCCTGGAGTCTTGTGTTTAGGGTAAACAGGAAGACTAGAGTACGAGCAAGTAAAGACTGAATTATATAAATCGAATCGAGCATTATGATTGAATAGGAGCATTACAATGTCACAAATATCAAAAATACTTTACGCAACAGATTTATCTGAAAGTGCAACTCCAGCAATGGGATGGGCCAGGAGTCTTGCGGAAAAATATGATGCAGAGATAACTGTTATTCATGTTATCCCTGATGCCTCTAAAGAGATATCAGCCTTTGGAGCTGATCGGAAAAAACCATCCATCAGTGATGAGAGAAATGCTGCCATAAGTGTTAAAAAGGAAGAAATACTCAGCCTGTGTAAGAAGAGAAGAGCAGATCTTCCCAATTGTAAACTTGATCTTGACCATATCCTCATCAAGCTCGGCGCTCCAGCTCAGGAAATTCTTGCTGCTGTAGAGGATGGTGCTTTTGATATTCTTGTGTTGGGCACCCGTGCCAAAAGTCTGATAGACAAGGTGTTTCTAGGCTCTGTGGCTCGTGATGTTATGAGTCATTGTTCAATCCCTGTTTTAACAGTTCGGTTGCAGTCAGAACAGTTATGATGCTCTCATGTGGTCTTACTATCTATTCGGAGCACTGTTTTTTCTGAAGGTTATGGGTAGTAAGTCCCCTTTTTACACTGAGATGTTAGTGTGGAAGAGCAGAAAGTATTAAAAGTCAGGTGAAAGAGTACTGACTGGTTTTGGATTTTTTATCAGGATTCGTCTTATCCCCTCATGTGACAAATTGAGTCCCTGCTCTTCCTGCATTTTTTTTGCAATATCGCGGTAGGACCAGCGATCAGCCTTTAACCGTATCATTTCTGCTATAAGATCCTGCTGTTGCATGTCCTGCTGGAGTTTGCCATCCTCTCCAACCATCCATCCGAAGGGAACGGGGCCACCAAGATATTTACCCTCCATTTTCTGACGCGCCTTACCTGCACGAATGGCAGCACCATGCCCCCCGCTTCCCCCAAGAGATAAAGCGTTGCAAAGTTTGTAAACCATTGAAGATATTCCCTGTGAACGTATCAATTTTGTCTGTGTGGGCATGCTGATATTTCCCTCAAGATCGATGCAAAAGAGAGATACTTCTTTTTCTTTCAACTTTTCAAGAAGAGATAGGGCGACTTTGGGATTTCCTAGTACCCATGATGCCTTCATAACTATAATGGTATCAAGTGGTTGGGCGTTACTTACCATTCGTTTCCCTTCAGTTCTTTCCAGTAATGGGATAGCAGGTGAATATGATTGTTCTACCAGAAGTTCGTCGAAGGATAACCTGAGTTCTGTGGCGTATGTCTGTAATTCCAGGCGTTGCTGTTCAAGGGGAATTAACTCATCACGGTTTGCATCTAAAAAGATATATCCAATGGTTGTCATGGTCTGTTTTTCTCAAAATGAATGGTGAACGGGCTATTTTGTCAAAAAATCTTTTAATATGTGTCTCATTGTCAATTAACTTAATCACAACGTAGACATTTTGGCAATAATTCATTTGTTGTCTGACTTTTGCCGTTTGAATTGGCAATTTATCACAGGGAAACTTGACAATTTGTGAAAATATGATGTCACATATGTAAATCTATGGTGTCAAAGTGTAACATATGCATATAGTAATAGAGACATATTGGCATATAACAATTTAGTTGGTGACGACGATAAAAATTGAATCGATACTGAGTGAGCGAAGGAGACGGAATAAAAAGGGAGAAAGCAGAATATTAGGTTTATAAAGCAAGATTTTTGATTTTGCAGATCTCTCTATGGGGTTCTGTATGCGTTTTTGCTTAGTCGCAGTCTTGGCTGCCAGTAGTAACGTGTTGGGAGCGTGCTAAGTGACGGAAGTTTATCAT
>DAOWDZ010000139.1 GCA_030638765.1 Desulfocapsa sp. | reverse complement strand
GCAGGAATTGTCGAAAATTCAATGAAAAAGGGGGAGCTTGAGCTCTTCCTTAATCCTTATCATTAATATTTGAATATTTTTTGAGTGAAAGTTATGTCTCATATTTTAACATGTCAGGACCTCGGGAAGTCGTTTGGGGCTCAGCGTCTTTTCGAAAATATTGATTTTATAATACATAAAGGTGACCGTATCGGTCTTATCGGGCCTAATGGAAGTGGAAAATCTACACTTTTAAAGGTTCTTTGCGGACTTATTGACCCTGATGAAGGAAAGGTAATTGTTCGCAAAAATATTCGAACCGCCTATCTGGCGCAATCGGATCAATTTCAGGAAGAAGCAACTGTTGAAGAGAATCTTGAGGCAGCGCTTGAATTACTTGATCTTGATGGAACGGAACGTCATAACAGAGTGCAAACCCTGCTCTCACGTGCTGAATTTCCAGATCCAACTATTGCGGTTAAGCTCCTGTCCGGAGGCTGGCGGAAGAGGCTTGCCATATGCAGGGCTTTTGTTGTGCAGCCGAATATTCTGGTGATGGATGAACCGACTAATCATCTTGATATTGAAGGTGTTATCTGGCTTGAAAGAATGTTGTCCGGTGCCCTTCCTAAAAGCCCTGATGCTTTTCTGATTGTCAGTCATGATCGACGTTTTCTCGAAAATATTGCCCGCAGAGTTGTTGAACTTTCTTCAGTTTATCCCCATGGCGCTTTGGAGGTTGAAGGTGGCTATTCCGATTTCTTACAGGCAAGGGTTCAGTTTCTCGAGCAGCAGCAACAACTCGAAGATCGACTTGCCAATAAGATGCGGCGTGAGGCGGAATGGCTCAGCCGCGGTCCCAAAGCACGTGCCACCAAAGCTCGGTATCGAATTGACGAGGCTCACAAACTCCAAGCGCATTTAACAGAAGTGAAAAACAGGAACCGATCCATCAAGCAGGTTCGAATTGATTTTGATGCCACGGGCAGAAAGACAAAGAAACTGTTTGAGGCAGAAGGAATAAGTAAGAGTTATGAAGGCAGAACTCTTTTTGATAATCTTGACATGGTGCTTTCTCCCGGAAGCCGTCTTGGCTTGCTTGGGAGAAATGGCTGTGGAAAATCAACTCTTATGCAGATCATTGCATCCAGTGCTGGAGAGGGTGAATACTGTTCAGATACAGGGCTTGTAAAAACAGCACCTAATATTCGAATTGTCAGTTTTGATCAGAAGCGTGAATCAATTAATCCTGAAATAACTTTGCGCCAGGCACTTTCACCCGATGGTGATTCAATAATGTTCCGAGATTCATCCTACCATGTGGTCTCTTGGGCGCAACGCTTTCTTTTTCAGGCAGACCAGCTCGAAACACCGGTGGGACAGCTATCTGGAGGTGAACAGGCTCGTATCTTGATTGCCGAACTTATGCGTCAGCCAGCAGACATTCTCCTTCTTGATGAACCAACCAATGACTTGGATATACCTTCTCTTAACATTTTAGAAGAGAGCCTGCTGGATTTCCCCGGAGCTCTTGTGCTGGTTAGTCATGATCGTTTTTTACTGGATTCTGTTTGTGATCAGGTGCTTGGCTTTGATGGGAATGGAGGAGTTACTTTCTATGCTGATTACGAACAGTGGCTGGCTGATTTGAAAAAGCGAGAAAAAACTATTTTGACGTTCTCTGAGTCTGCAGAAAATGAAAATAATTCCCAGAAAGTTAAGTCAAAGAAATCGGGGAAACTTTCTTATATGGATCAGCGTGAGTATGACCAGATAGAGGAGAAAATAATGGAAGGGGAAGAGGAGCAGGAGCGTTTGCAGACGCTTATGGACTCCCCTGAAACAGTATCTGATCCTCAATTGCTGGAGTCTGTCTGGGCTGAAGTTGAGTTGGCAAAAAAGGAAGTTGAGGAGTTATATGCCAGGTGGGATGAACTTGAAGAGAAGAAAGATAGTGGTGTGTAGGAGTTACAAAACGCCAGTTTCGTATGTGGTTTTACCGACTGCTTCTGTTCTAAGTACTCAATAGTTATGAGCAAACAGAAACAATCGGTTAAGGATGTCCGAGTCGATTAGCCGGGAGGCCAGTTAAGGACACGTCCGCCAAGAACATGCATGTGGATATGGAAGACGGTTTGTCCGGCTTCTGCTCCGTTATTGAAAACCAGACGAAAATCAGTGATCCCGTTTTCTTTTGCTACCTTTGTTCCGGTTCGCATCATTCTCCCAATAAGGCCTTCGTCTTCAGCTTCAACTCCGGCAGGATCCTGAATATGTTTTTTGGGAATAACCAGAAAATGAACGGGAGCCTGGGGGACGATATCTCGAAAGGCAAGCATCTCATTGTCTTCATAGAGCTTTTCAGCAGGGATATCTCCTGCAGCAATCTTACAGAATAAGCAGTCGCTGGCCATGTTGTTATCCTTACTGTGCTGCGCAGGAGTCATCGAACAATGTTTCAATGGCTTCACGCCCCGCATCGTTCAAGTATCGTGTTCCCGAACCGACAAAAGTATCATACTCAATGAGTGGTGTGTCTTTTTTCCACTCTCCGTCGGTCCAGGTGAACCACTGTTTTTTAGGTTGGTCAAAGACGTGAAGGGGACGATTGAAGAGTTTGGCTAATTCTACAGCCCAGCCTGTGCCGCCTTTTACGGAGTTATCTTCAAGGATCGATCCAATAACAAAAACCTGATGGCCATTGTTGACCATATGAAAGATAGTCTGGAGCACTTTGCGGATTTTCTCAGTTTCGTAATATGTTCGATTGAGCATTCGTGAAGCAAGTTCCATGGAAATGTCACCACGTTCCAGCTCTTCTTTCGTCAGGGTCACAGAGTTTTTATTTCGGTTCAGCTTGTGGCCATCAAATGTATATATGACTTCTTTGATTCCATGTTTTTCTGCTGACTCGCCAAAGGTTGCTTCGGCACCTTTAAGGCCACCACTATAAAGTGTACATTTTTTCTGATCCATTATCTGCTCCCTACAAATTTATAAGTCTGATGCAATCGCAAAAAAAGTTTATTTGCAAATCCATCTAATACAACAATTTCACTGCGAGTTTACCATACCTGTAATCAAAGGCAAGAAAAGCTGGCATGGCTGCTTATTTTTTCCGGCCAATGAGAAAAACCCGATCAGGTGCCGGGTAACCTTCCACTGTTTTTGCAGGATCCTGTGGGTCAAGAAAGTCAGTGTAGGATTCAAATTCCATCCAATCGGTTCGACGTTGTTCGATGCTTGACATTGGGTGTTGGCAAAAGAGTTCAACATCAGAAAATCCAGCACGCAGAAGCCAGTTTTTTAAACAATTTCCGGTGGGAACAAAGTACGTTCCCGGCACTTTAGCATAGGTTTTTTCAGGAAAAAGTGCAGTTTCATCCGTTCCCGGGATGGCTTGAGACTCAAGGATGAGAGTTCCACCACTTTTTAAAGAGGAAAAGACATCGCGCAGCGTGTCAACAGGAGAACTGCGATGATAAATGATACCCATCAGAAATAGCACATCAAAGCATTCCGGGAATAATGTCAGGTGTTCCACGCCAAGCAGATCGATTTCAAGATTCTTTTGAGCCGCCATGTTGTTTAGCGCTTTAAAACAATAATAATGCTGAACGGATGGTTCAAAACCGATAACGAGTTCTGGCTTGTATGGAGTCATACGGAACATGTAATATCCATTGCTACAGCCAATATCTGCGATGACTTTATCTTTTAAATCCGGCAGATGTGGGAGAAGTCGCTGCCATTTGCGCTGACTTTGCCATTCCGAGTCAACTTCTACCCCAAAAACAGAGAATGGGCCTTTGCGCCAGGGGATGAAGCTACGCAGATTGGACTCTATGGTTTGTAAATCTGTCTTTGAAACTTCATCTTCATTTCCTATAACGACCATATCTTTACTGCTGTCGACCTCTATTGCGCAGTATTTTTGCAGGGCCTCGCAGGGAAGTCGATAGCGGAGAAAGCCTTTTTTATCCTGGTTGATCCATCTTTGCTTTTCAGCATGAATTTTGATGATTTTATCAAACTGTGCACTTGATGGAAGTTTCTCAATGTAGTTCATGGTATTTGTCAGGAAAGAGGTTTGATGGCAAGAAAAGAGACAAAGTTAAACCATTGAAAAAAAGGTTCCACCTCTATAAAACCGGCTGATTGGAGCATTGATCTGTTTTCTTCCTGTGAACAGGGGATGAGTACATTTTCAAGAGCTTCCCGTTTCTTAGCAATTTCAAGTTCCGAATAACCCCGTTCTTTTTTAAACTGGTGGTAAATGTTTATATAAGAGCGATTGAGTCCCGAATGATGGGAAATGGTCTTTTCACTTAAAATACAGATTCCCCCGGGGCTGAGGTTGTCAAAAATTCGCCTTAGAAAGCTTTCCCTGTTTAAGGGGCGGATAAATTGCAGGGTGTAGTTGAGGATAAATGCTGACGTGCCGGGTTGAGCAATATCAATTATATCTCCCTGGACAAAATTGAGACTATCTTGTTTTGAAAATAGTTCAGCTTTCAGCTTTGCCTGGTCAAGCATGGCTTTTGAGTTGTCGATGCCCGTATAACGAAGATTTTTGTCTTCGAGCAGACTGCTCAGTTGCAGGAGAGTTCCTCCGGTGGAACAACCAAGGTCAACAACGCTGTCGCCTTTTTTTAATATGGAGTTGAAAATTCTGGCAATGGAGAGAATAACTTCATGGTAAAAAGGGATTGATCTGTCGAGCATGTCATCAAAAACCCGGGCGACCCGTTCATTGAAAATAAAATCTTCATTGATCGAGTTCACGTCAAAAATTGAATCTCTGTTATCGTGTTCTTTTGCCATATCGTCTGTTGTTTTTTGTGTTTAGGCATGTTTTGCCACCATCATGTACTTCCTCTCTATACCATTGTCTGTCGGGTGATTAAAGCTCAAAGTTGGGAAGAACTGTATACGAATAGGCTTGCCATCGTAGAATTATATCAGTATAGAATAAATGGTTTAGTTTGCATTGTCACATAATTATGAATCGTTAGGAAATAGAATTATATAATGAATTTGTTGTGATTCGCGAAAAGAAGGGGGAGAGTGTTATGAACGGGAAATTTTGGGGAAACATTGGTCTTAGTGCTGTAATTCTTTGTCTTGTTGCCTTTGCTGTAACGCAAATTAGTGCATCACAAACCGGTGTGACAGGAGTTTTACTGCCAGAGATAACTGTGTCGGAATCTGCCGAAGAGTTGCTTCATGCAGTGACTCTTGCTCAGGCGATTGTGAATGTGCCTGAGAAAGGTCGTATGGTTGATGCTTCCTTTGCTATTGAAAACAAAGGTGGCCATGATGTGAAAAATATAGCTATCCACTGCACGCTTTTTGATGCTGCAGGTCTTGAAAAAGGACGGGATAAGTGGGTGGTCTACGAGACTGTAAAATCTCATGATAAGGGAAACTTTACTTTTACTGATAAAATGTTTATCAGTAATGCCATTGTCAGCTCTGATTGTAAAATAGTTGATATGCAAATTGCCAAGGCTCCCAAGGTGAAAGCTCATGCTCCTGCCGGGCATGGAAGCACAACAGATCCGCATGCAGCAGAGGCTGCTGCGCATGGCACCAATCACTGATATAAATACTACTGATATATAATGTCTGATGAAATAGATTTTGATGAGATTCTTGGGAAGTACCATTCTGATCCGTTTGAATACGTGGATATCCACGCAAGTCATACTGGAGAGGTACATTTTCTTGTGGAAGAGGGCAGCAATATCGAAGCTGTCAGTGGTGAATGGAAGCATGTTCCCGGAACTGCTCTTTTTGAGATCACCAGGGAAAGGAATCTTAAAAAGATTACGGCAACGACAAATGGCGTGGTTTCAGCGATATACGGCGACCACGAAGGGCGATTTGTTGAGGCTGGTGAGAAGCTGATGACCATTCGTCATCCCCTGAAGAAAAAAGAAATCATCGAATCTATCCTTAAGGAAGTTCTGTATGTTTTTCCCGCACCAGAGCGAGCCAAGTACTTTTTTGCTCTTGATATTCAGTCGAGAATCGAGAAGAAAGGTGCCCGTGAAGTCTCCGTTAAACCGGGGGATGAAATAATTATCATGTCTTTGATGAAACGTGATACTCCTGTCTATTATAGCGGAGAGAAGGGTGTTATTCATTCCGTTTATTTTACACCGGGAATTTCAGTTGATCAAGGTGCTCCTCTGATCGGTGTTTGTCCTAGTGAAAAATTACCGCTTATCAAGAAAGTCATCACCCGGGTGAAGGCTGACTGGGATAAAAAGGATTAGGTTGATGCTTGGGGCAAAGCAACTGCCAGGGATGGCGGGCGTTAAAAATTCTGTGAAATATTGGACAATTTAACTCTTCTCAGTCCCTCTGCCCTTGATGAGTATGTTGCAGCGGTGGAACTGCCTCTGCGTCAGAAAAACAGTACCCTTGATAGTGACATTATCTTTCGTTACGGAGCCTACATCGGCTCTTCCATTCGTGTTTATTCCTCTCTTGATCGTGCCATGGATACGGCACGTGAGCATATTTCGGATTGTGAACAATCTGACGTTTCTGTGGCCAACGGCAGTTTGATTCTTGCCTCTTCTCTTGCTCTTTCCAAAGGCCGCTTCAGTAGATCATGGCATGCCCCTCCCGGTGGATTGTGGGGCTGTTTAATTCTCGCCGATACCTTTTTGGCTCCATTTAGAAATTTCATCCCCTTAATTCCGGGTATTGCCTGTTGTGAAGTACTGCGTGAGTCAGGCGCTGATGACGCTGCTATTCGCTGGGTAAATGATGTCCTTCTACAGGGAAAGAAACAGGCTGGTTTTCTTGTTGAGGGATTTCGCAGCCCTGTCCATGGAGAGCAGTATCATCTGTTGGGTTTTGGGCTGAATCTGAACAACAATACTTTTCCGCCTGAATTACAGGAAACAGCGATATCGCTGGCACAGGTTCTTGGACATCCCGTTGATATTACATTGTTTACACTCTCTTTTGTCGCAAAACTTCGTTACTATGTCGGACTATTATTGTACGAAGAGGAGCAATGGCTGTCTCGTGGTGGTGAGGATGAGTATGAAGGTGAGCATCCCATCCTGAAACGCTGGAAAGAGTTGTCTGATACAATGGAAAGACGTGTTCTCTTTGGGTACAATGTTATGGAAAATCCACAGTATGAGGCTGTGGTCATAGGTATTAGCAATGACGGTGGACTTATTTTACAGCACGATGATGGCACCACCAGTCTTGAACATAGTGGTGAAGTTCGTTACTGCCATAAGGGTTCTTTGAAAAATGAGCATTTTTCAAGGTAGTCATAAAGAAGGAAGAATATGAGTTAGTTATCTTTACTTCCTTCATATCTTGTTAAGAAAATCCCAGGAAATGATTTCCCGTTGAAATAATTGATGCCCGTAGGAATGAAGAAAAGAAAGTGCCTCTTGTTGACTATTTCCCGAAAGCTGCAAGCGCTGAAGGCGATCTAGAGGCTGATTAAGAGCCGTGATGAGAGAACGTAATGTCCCCTGGGAGAGGTTTAAGCGGTTGGCAGGATCATTTTTCCTGCACCGGCTGCAGCGGATGCTACCTGTTGAGATATGAAATGTATAGGATTCTTCTGCCTGAATTTCTTTGCCGCAACCAAGGCAAGCATCGAGTCTGGGGCTGTATCCGATGATCGAAAAGAAACGGATGAGAAAAGCGATAAGTGCTGAGAGGTGGGGGTGGCCGTTGTTCAGGCTATTGAAGACCCAGATGAGTAGTGGATAAAGCTCTTCGTCACCTTCAACTTCTTTGGTGGCCAGAAGAGTGAATTCCCGGACAATACTTGCTACAAAGTAGCAGGGTAGGTTGCTGCGCAGGTTGAGGAAGCCGTCCAGAAGATCCGCTTCAGCAATAAATGAGAGTTTGTTGTCTTGGGGAGTGGTGTGAAGAATACGAAGAGAGCTGAAAATCTCCAGTTTATTAACAAAACGCTTTTTACTACGTTTTGCGCCCTTGGCAATGCCAGTCAGTCTGCCGTGATTCTGACAGAAGAAGGTTACGATAAGGTCAGATTCCCCGTGGTCCCGGCAATCCAGTACGATGGCATCCGATTCAATCTGCTTTCTACCACTCACCTGTTAATTGAGAAGATCCTCGGGAAGAGAGAGTAAGCGTCGGCCATTTTCAGCTCTCGGAAGTGTGATTTCAATGCCGTTAAGGTGCAGGGTGCCGCTGATGTGCTCGGGCATATCGAGAATAATTTTTTCTTTTACTTCCCACCGCAATGTTTTTCCAGCCTGAAACTGTTTTTCAAGAACGAAATTGTCATCAAGAGTGACTTTCATTGTGCCGCTGTTGTCAAAAACAATTTCAAGATGGTAGAGGGTTACTTCCGGTTCTTCTTTTTCCACAACTTCTTCTACTGCTGTGGTATTTAGTTCTTGAGTGAGTGCAGGTGTTGAAACTTCAGGGAGCGAACTTTTTTGTGTGTTTAGCACACTGGTGTCAAGGGTTTGTTCATCATTTACGTATATGGTTTCAGTATCTGTCTCGCCCATCAGTTCTGTCTGCTGTATTTCGATAGCTGTTTGAGGGGGAAGAAGCTTGGTGTTAATATAATCCATGGGGCTGAATTTAAAGTACCAGCAGGCTCCTGAAAATAGAATAATACACACCAGGGCTACGATAGACATGCTGGTTATCGGAGAGACTGAAGATGGCTCCGCGTAATTGGAGAACCTCAAGGTGTCGCGTCCCGGTGGTTTACCCGGATTGTAGGATGTTACAGGGATTATCCCTCTGTTTTCTTCGTATTGTTGAATGATTGATGCTGTGTCAAGGTCAAGAAAGTTAGCGTAAAGAGTGTAAAACCCCCGGCAAAATGCATCGGCTGGCATACTCTGGTAGTTGTCTTCTTCGATGGCTTTAAGAACTGGTTTTGAGATTTTTGTGGCATCACCTATTTCATCCAGCGTTAGTCCTTTCTGTTCGCGCTGTTCGCGGAGGAAGTTACCAAGTGTTAGTTCTGCTTCCTGTGTTTCCTCATGAGACATTTTGTTCACCCTTAACGCTATTGGTATGTAATTTTATAAGCAATTTATTGCGGATAGTACGTTCTATAATTTCTTGATATAAGCCTGTTTTTTGATGTTTGCAACCCATTCTTTAAATTGTCTTGCCAGTTCGTCATCGTAGAGTTTTTTTCTGATCTCTTTTTTCACTGACGCAAAAGAGGCCTGGACAACGATATTTCCATCCTGGCTGGAGAGAAGTTTAAAAAATTGATATCCGGATGGAGTTTCAACAATTTCACTTATTGAACCGGGTTGAAGTTCCAGGACAGCATCCTGCATGTAGGCGACCATGTCATCCTTTTGGAAAACTCCCAGATCTCCACCATCGGCAGCAGATGGAAGGTCTGAAAATTTCTGAGCCAGAATTCGAAAGTCTTGCCCAGCTGTAACCAGTTTGTGAACACGTTCAGCACGTTTTTCGGCATTTATCTTGCTGTCATGTTGAGCTGATTCCGAAGAGGAATCAGCCTGGTTTTTCCAGGTAAAACCCATTTGCATGAGATAGTAGCCACCTTCACTGACGTGCTGTGTGTAGTTGGTGTCGTAGTAGTCAAGAATCATAGCATCGGTGATAATGATCCTTGAGCGTATCTCGAAATTGACAAGTTTTGATTGTAGAATTTGATTACGCAGATTGGCGAGATAACCATCATAGGTCATTCCCATTTTGTTCAGCTCAATAGCAAAAACTTCCTGAGTTGTGTTGTTACTGGAGATCATTCGTTGTGCCGCGGCTTCAACTTCGGCGTCAGATACTTTTACACCCTGTTTTTCAGCTTCATGGGATATAAGTTTTTTGTCGATCAGGTCCTCAAGTATCCGTTTTCTTGCCTGGGCGAGTGTGGCTTTGAGCCTTTCCGTGGGGACATCCTCACTGATCTTCTTGAAGGTTCCGGCACCTTCTTCGTTAACCTCAGACATGGTGATCACATCAGAGTTGACAATTGCAACCACTCGATCAACCAGTTGAGCAGCGTTGATATGGGAGGCAAAGGTTATGAAAAAAATAATAAGTATATTACGGATCAATGTGGTGGGACAGGTGCGTGTAGTCATGGTCAGAGTATTTGCTCATGGGTAAAATGGATTGCCTTGGAGAAGGCTGGTATCTCGTTCAGGCACTCTACCATAAAATGGATATCCAGACAGCATTTCTGAAGAAAAAACATTGTTTCTGAAAAAGAACTCTATTTTGTTATGTTGTGGAGAGCTAAATCCGGAATGGAAGGGTATTTCATTTTAATTGCCCGGTAATTATGTATGCTGCAGGTTGACTTTCGGTGTAGATTGCATATTTTGCTAAGAAATATAAAAAAAGTACTACAGTACTGATCTTAATAAGAGGAATATTTATGAAATATATCAAGCCTTCCCCGTATGCAGGGGTTCTTTTTGCAATGTTACTGGCGTTGCTGGTGCTTGTCCAGCCTGTCGCTGCTGCGTCTAAAATGCCTTCTTTTGTTCTTCCGGATGCTGTGACGGGAGAGAGCGTTAACAGTGAAATTTTTTCTGGGAAGGCACTTCTTATTACTTTTTTTGCCACCTGGTGTCCTCCGTGTATGCAGGAAGTTCCTGATTTAATCAAGTTGCATGCAAAATACAGCAGTAAAGGATTCTCGGTGATTGGTCTCTCTGTCGATGAAAGTGGCCCGAAGACGGTTAAAAAATTAATAGAGAAACGATCAATTAATTATCCTGTGTTCATGGCAGATGGTGCAACAGCAAGGAGTTTTGGCGGTGTCGTTGGTATTCCAACTTCTTTTCTTGTGAACAGCAAGGGAATTGTGGTGAAAAAATATCCCGGCTATGTTCCGCGAATAATTTTGGAAAATGATATCAAGCAGATAATGAATTAGGATTCATTTTTTGTGAATAGGGTTGACAATTGCAAGCTTGAATTCTATACTATTTTTCAAATTATAGAGGTGTCATTCTGGAGTTGTTCCGGAGAATATTAAATTTGTCATTGAGGAGAAAACAATGAAAAAAGGTATCGTATCTGTAGTATTGGCTCTTACTTTCGCTGTAAGCACTGTAGCTGTTGCAGCAACTGTTAAATGTACCGTTGATTCAGTTGAAGGCGACAAAGTGACCATGACCTGTAAAAAAGCCAGCAGCCTCAAAGTTGGAGATGCTGTAAAAGTTAAAGCTAAAAAAACTGGTGCTGCCATCGAGGGTTGCTAATTGACATAACCCCGTTTTTTAGTTAGTTTACAAGGGCCGATTGAT
>DAOWDZ010000060.1 GCA_030638765.1 Desulfocapsa sp. | reverse complement strand
CCCCTCCCCTGCCACCAG
This sequence comes from Desulfocapsa sp., assembly GCA_030638765.1. The sequence continues at coordinate 4,174 of DAOWDZ010000060.1, read as the reverse complement.
CTGCCGTCAGACAGCTCGCTTCTATCATATGCTGTATTCCCTGAAATAATCAGCTGGGGGGAAAATAATTTTAAAAGATAGAATTCTCCTGCAAGAATAACACCATTACCATCAACGATTTGGTGGGAAATAGTTAGCCCAAGCCCAGCCTGTCCGGATTTTGTGGAAAAGAAGGGGGTGAAAATTGATTGTAATGCATCGTGGGGGATACCGTCGCCCATGTCTTGAATAGTAACGAAGATAACCTCTTGTTGTGTCTGGAAGATAGAGTGAGAGCTCTTTGTGCTTATTGTTACTGTACCTCCTTCGGGCATTGATTCAATCGCATTGTAGAGGAGATTTTTAAATACCTGTTGCAGCTCTATAGTGTCTCCAGTTACAAGAGGAAGAGTGTTTTCCAGTGAAAAATTAATATCTGTTTTTGTCTGTTTTAACTTTGACTTTGCAAGCTTAAGAGTGTCTTCCAGCAGTTCATTGATATCCGTTGGGACTTTTTGTGAAGAGCTACCTTTGGCGAAGTCAAAAATACGGGTAATTATAGTGGTGATCTTGTTGACATTTTCTTTTACATCGCCAAGAATTTCCAATTCCTGGTCTGAGCGGCTGTAGCGTCCAGGGTCTGCGAGTATGTCAATAAACAACATGATGCTGGCAAGGGGGTTACGGATTTCGTGAGAAACTCCTCTGGCAAGAAGACTCAGTGAATCCATTCTGTCTGTGAGTAACTGCTGCTCATTTTTTGTTCTTTCTGCGCGGAGTTGTTTGTGGAGTTCGGCAAGTTGTGTTTGGCAGGAGGCTAGTTTAGCTTCAAGATCGTCGTGTTGTGTTTTCATAAAGTAGTCTTTTTTGAAAAATGTTTCTTTATGTTACCTGTATTGCTCGTTGAATTCAAAGAAGAATTTTAATGAAGTGGGAAATGCAAAGGTTTGTGGGTATCCTTTGTAATTGTAAAAAAAAGGTAACTTTTTGGCTGGACATGCCGAAATAAAATGGATCTTTAGTTTTAATTACGATACAGTTTACTTACGGTTTGCCTGAATAATCAATGGTTGATGCTTGTTGCGGGTAAGATTATTGAGATAATTTTGATAGGAAAAATAACTATGCTTAAACATATGTCTCTGAGATTTAAAATATTGCTAATCGTTATTTTGCCACTTGGGGCATATTTGTACACTGCCGGTGCTGGTTTGTTTTCCGGGTACAAGCAGCTGAATTCATATACTGCAATTCATGAACTTTCATTGCTTTCCAATAATATAAGTGATCTTGTGCATGAACTTCAGAAGGAACGAGGAGCATCTGCTGGTTTCCTAGGGAGTAAAGGAAAGAAATTTGGAGAAAAACTTTCTGTACAGCGAAGGGATACCGATTCTAAAAAGAATGCCCTGACAGATTCGTTAAGAGAATTTGATTTTGATGGCTTTGATGCCGGTCTTGACACCAAGATGAATAAAGCCCTGTCACACTTTACTATTCTTGCACAGGAACGTCAGGGGATTTCTAGTCAAAAACGTACAGTGAAGGATGCAGTTACCTATTACACTGCTGCCAACACTGATTTACTCGATGTTATCGGTTATATGACCCATCTGTCAACCGATGCTAAACTTGCGTCACAGATCGGAGCCTATTACAATTTCTTGCAGAGTAAAGAACGGGCTGGAAAGGAGCGAGCAGTGTTAAGTGGTGTTTTCAGCAAGGGGAGTTTTTCTGCTGGAATGTACAGCCTCTTTATTCAGTTGGTTACTGAACAGAACACCTATCTTTCTGTGTTTGAGACACTGGCAACTGAGGATGAGAAAAATTTTGTGCGAATGACTGTGAGTGGCGCTGCCGTTGAAGAAGTTGAAAAAATGCGTCAGAAAGCCAGGGATGTAAATATTAGTACTACCAAGAGTCTGGGAATAGACTCGATTTACTGGTTTGAAACGATTACTAAGAAAATTAACCTTCTGAAGCAGGTTGAGGATCACTTGTCTTCCAGAATTGAAGAAAAAACTCTAAAGCTTGCCAGCGCCCAGAAAACTGCGATTACTGCCTCACTGATTATATTTGTCATTATCTTCGTCATTTCCGCCTGTCTTGTTTATTTTGTGACGTCATTGATTCTTAGGGGGATTCAACAGGCGACCACTGTGGCGTTAGAACTTGCCGAAGGTGAAGGGGATCTTAGCACACGGATGAACCTGGAGAGTCGTGATGAAATTGGTGTTCTTGGGAATGCCATCGATAATATGCTGGATAATTTGTCTTCCATGATAGGACAGATTCAAAATATTTCTGGATCATTGGATACGGCTAACCAAAAATTAGCAGGATTGTCTTCTGATATGAACAGTGAAACTGGGAATGTTGCCGGAAGAGCAAGCACCGTTGCGGCAGCAGCAGAAGAGATGAGCGTTAACATGGATACTGTGTCCATTGCCGTTGAAGATGCTGCGCAAAATGTTGCAAGTGTCGCCGCTGCTACAGAGGAAATTGCTATTATCAGTGATGAAATATCAACCAGTACTGAACAGGCTCGTAAAATTACAACAAAGGCTGTTGAGCAGGCTGCAAGTTCATCAGTACGGGTCAATGAGTTGGGAAGTGCCGCTGATGATATTGGCAAGGTAACAGAAACGATAACCGAGATATCAGCCCAAACCAATCTGCTTGCCCTGAATGCCACCATTGAGGCTGCTCGTGCGGGAGAGGCTGGTAAAGGATTTGCCGTTGTCGCAAATGAAATCAAAGATCTTGCCAAGCAGACGGCTGATGCAACTCTTGAAATTAAAAGCAAGATCGAAGGCATTCAAATGACGACACAGGGGACGGTGCTTGAAATTGAGGAGATCTCAAAGGTAATTGGTGAAATAAATGAGATTGTAGCTGGTATCAGTGGATCCGTTGATACTCAGACATCAACTGCAACAGAGATTGCTGGCAATATTAATCAGGCATCCCAGGGGATACAGGAAGTCACTGAAAATGTGAGTCAGGCCTCCACTGTTTCTCAGGAAGTTGCCCGGGATATCGCCGAAGTCGATCAGTCAGCTAATCAGATGCTTAGCAGTACCGAAAATGTAAATACAACCGCCGAAGAACTTAATTCATTTGCTGGACAGCTGCAGGGCTTGGTTGGTAAATTTAAAGTGTAGCTTGTTCCATCATATTCCCGGGATACGGATAATGCCGGTATCCCGGTCTGCGTCACAAAATGTGTTCCCTCCCTTTTTGTCCTGTTTTGATTGGGCTGTCGTTTTTCTTGATTTGTTGTGTTATACTAGACGCTTGCACTCCTTGTTTGTGGTATCTGGGTCGAGTTTTGTGCGATTGTTCAACATATTTGTACTTTAGTTTTATTACTAAATTTGTTATTAGGAAAAGTCGCATGAACTTTGGAGTCGGTTGTTGTCGAGCTCAAGACCGAACATTCCGATGTTTGAGGAGTGGTTGAGTTGGCCATAGTGCTGAAAAAAAAATAAAGCAATAGAGCTGTTTTTAATAGCTTTTAATAAAAGAATAAAAACAATTTACAGGGAGAGTATGATGAATAAAATTTGTAAGTTATCATTAGTTGTTGTGATGGTGTTTTCATTAGCATCAGTGGCTTATGCTGAGAAAACATTGCGTATCAGTCTGCAGTTGCCATTGAAGCATCATCTTGGACAGAATTTACTTGATTTCCAGCAGGAAGTGGAAAAAGAGAGTAATGGTTCCTTGAAAATAGAAATATATCCATCCGCTCAACTCTATAAAGATAAAGAAGTTCCACAGGCAGTTGCTTCAGGTGCCATCGAGATGGGTGTTGCTTCATTGACCCGTTTTGCCGGAACCATCCCTGCAGTTGATATCTTTTATGTTCCTTTCATGTTTGATAGCCCGGAAAAAGTCGTTAAGGCTACCGCTCCAGGCAGTGCTATTCGTACTTCACTTGATGAAGCTATTCTCGGAACAGGAACACGTGTTCTCTGGTGGCAGGCCTACGGAAGTTCTATACTTTTAACCAAGAAAGAGATGATTAAAACTCCTGCTGATATGAAGGGTAAAAAGGTTCGTGTTTTTGGAAAAACTCTTGGGGATACAGTTCTTGCCTTAGAAGGTGCTCCTACCATGATGTCTGGTTCCAAACAGTTTCTTGCCTATCAACGAGGTACCGTTGATGCTGGTATGACTGGCATCACCGCTG
>DAOWDZ010000093.1 GCA_030638765.1 Desulfocapsa sp. | reverse complement strand
CCAGTCAACAGCCCATCAGATCTTATTAACCTGTTTGAAGCTTATATTCATCTTTTGATTTTAATAATCTTTATTGAATGAGAGAGAAGGGGGGGGGAGAAGAGGGTTTTACATTTGGCCAAGCATAAACAAATATTACCCCTACACCTCTACTTGGCTCTTTTCCTCTCTCCAGTAAGGTGTGCATCAGAGAGATACAGTAGTATCAACCGTAGGGACGTCTAATATAATTAGATCTTGGATGTGGCAATATTCACTTATTAACTTGGCCACTGGGCTATATCATTGTTAAATCTTATATTTGATTATTATCCAACACTTTCCGAATTAACACTGAAATATCCTTTTTTGTAACTGGCTTCAATACAAATTCTCTTATGCCCATCTCTTTAGCTGTTGTCTCAGAGATAATAGTGGAGTAGCCAGTGCAAAGGATAATAGGAATGTCAGGGCGAATCTGCAACATTCTTTTGGAGATATCGGCACCAGTCATACCCGGCATAGTCTGATCTGTGATAACTAGATCAAACTGATCAGGCTGGTTCTGAAAAGTCTCAAGGGCTTCAATGCTATTTTTTCTTACCGTAACATGATAACCAATGCTTTCGAGCATTTCTTTGCCCATCTCAACAAGAATTTCCTCATCGTCTATGAAAAGTATCCGTTCTCTGCCAACTGGAATCTGTTCCAGAGCTTCGATTTCAGGTAGTACTACCTCTTTTTCAATAACAGGTAGAAACACATGAAAAGCTGTGCCCTCACCGAGTTCACTGTAAAGAGAGATAAACCCTCCATAGCTTTTCACTATTCCATGGACAATTGACAGTCCCATTCCGGTACCCTTACCAGTCTCTTTAGTCGTGAAATATGGATCGAAAATCTTATCTTTAATGGTTGGTGCTATCCCTGGACCTGAGTCACAAATTGATAATTGAATAAAAGTACCATCTTCGACGTTTGGCTCATGAACAAGGTCTTCATTGCTGAGAGTCACCTCTTTTAATGAAATATCTATTTTGCCGCCTGTCTCTTCCATGGCATGAAATGCATTGGTACACAGGTTCATCAGTATTTGATGGATTTGAGTCGGGTCAGCTAAGATAAGGCTGGTCGTTGATTGGATATTTTGATGAATCTCAATCGTAGTTGGTAGTGAAGGGCGAAGCATTTTTATAGTTTCTTTCACGATACTTGCGGGTTGCAAGAAAATACGCGCCATCTCATCTTGACGGCTGAAAGACAGTATTTGTTGTACGAGAGTCTTTGCTCTGTTGCCAGCCTCCAATACTTTATCTAACTGTTTGAAAACAGTTGATTCTGGTTGACTGTTGTATCTTGCCATTTCAGCATACCCAAGAATCGCCGCTAAAATATTGTTAAAATCATGAGCTATACCACCAGCCAATATCCCAATTGCTTCCATTTTTTGAGCTTGCTGAAGTTGTTTTTCAAGTTTGTTTTTTTCTCCTTCCCTTTGACGGATAATTGTAACCATACTGTCAAAAGATTGGGCCAGAGCACCTATTTCCCCGTCACTGTAATCGACATTACTGGTCACGTTTTTCTCGCCCTCACTGAACTTTATGGTAACAAGAGAAAGCTTTTCTATAAGCCGGGCCACACTTCTTCCGCCAATGAACCAAGCAATAAAAAGTGCAAGAGCAAGGGACAAGAGACTGGTAACAAGTAAACGATTTAAAATGGAATGAGCCTTTTCCTGCAATTGGTCATAATCAAAGCCCATAAACATGTACATGTAGGGAGTTTTACCATTTCCCATCAGGCTGAGTGGTTCGTAAACTATGACGCGCTCTTTTCCCGCGGAGTCAATTGCAAAAATACTCCCCTCCTTTCCGCTAGTGGCAACTGCTTCGTACACCTTTTTTTTAATCGGCTTACCAATGGCAGCAGAATTGTTATTTGGGTAACGAAACAACCGAATACCATTATGATCACAGAGACCGAAGAAGGTGCTTTTGGGGTAATTTCCGTGCTCAAACAACTTGCCATAATGAGCAAGGTTGACACCGATGATTATGGCTCCTGTCAACTCACCTTGATTATTCAGTACCGCCATTCCAAAAGGAAAAATTGCCTTCTTCGATGACTTGCCTACAACAAACTCTCCTGATGCCAATCCTTTGGAAGCAATGGCCTCCTTAAATTGTTTGCGGTCTCCAAAATTCAGTTTTTTGGCTCTGTCATGATTTTTTCCCGCCGCTACAACATTGCCTTTGAGATCAACCAAGATGGCATTTGTATAGATCGGATTGGTTTCCAACAAAGTTTCGAGCACAACGCGAGACTTTTCCACATCCAGTCTGGAAATGTCAGGAATGGAGGCGACTGTTCGCAAAAGAGTTTGGGTGGAATTTGTTATCCGTCTCTGGATTTCTGCAAATCCATGGAGGTAGAGAGCGGTGTCTCTTTCGGCAAGCTTAACGGCATTATGCCTGTTTTGCAGTGCCGTACCAAGAAGCACCAGAAACACTGGCATTGTTGCCAATAAAACGAGGACAACCAGTTTTTTACGAATTGATCCGTGAAAAAGTTTCATATAAATGATCTTTCTTTGGCAAAAGGGCTGAGAATTGCTTTCCGAGGATCGCACTTAGGGCGCCATGTTCCTTCTCAAAGAAACAACTCCTCCAAATTAATTCAATCACATATGAGATGTTTTTGACAGAAATTTGTAAAGCGACATTAGAAGTGAGTCATTGGCAAGGCTAATATGAGAGGAGTAGAGTTCAGTTAAGATGTTTCCCTGATGTGTAACAGGTGGTCTTCAGGGGGGGGGAATCTTGGGAGGATATAAGAATGGCCAATGGAAATCTTTGCATTTTCACCTAAACATTAAAATGCAATTACTAATTCAACACACTGTGTGCCTGAAACTCCAAACTCCAGTAAGAGTACCTATATCAGGAAATTTTTTTTCTAGCTCTATGCTGGTTAAAAATAAGAAACAGTTCATTAACAATAAGGGCGCCAAGCACTAAAGAACCACCACTCAGGGTATTCGATGAGAGATGCTCTCCTGCCCATAACCACGCCCAAGTTACACCAAAAATAACTTCAAGCTGGCCTAGCAATGACAATTCGGGGGCCGAGAGCTCTTTGGTCAAACGAACAACCAGCAGGCAAGGGATGGCAAGCTGGAATACTCCAAGTAATGAAAGCAGCCCCAGATCATGAACGGATGCCTGAAAGGGCCATGCAAGCGGTAGTGTTGCAAAAGCTGAGAGCATTGCACCAATCAAGACAGCTGGTAACATATCCTGACTTTTTTTCTTCTCTGATGTGGTTTCCTGATTTTTCTTTTTCAGACCAACATGTTGCAAAATAGTAAAATTGATTGCTGCAGCAACCGGTACTCCAAGAGAAACCAAAGAGCCAGTTACTGAAAATGTCGCATCTTCTCCATACAAAAACATCCAGATTATTCCAAAAGCGGCAACAGCAATTGCCAGCCAGGTCGTTGTCGGTAATCGATGCTGAAGGAGAATACGGGCAAAAAATGCTGTAATTAATGGACCAAGAGCCATAACGATGAGAACATTAGCCACCGTAGTCATGGTGAGTGCCACCATGAATGAGGTATACATAATAGCCCAGCATACTCCTGAAACCCATAGGATTAGGGGCGAGTGCAACAGATCCTTCCAGAGACTCATCCCGCGCATCAAGGTCAAACCAATAGCAAGAGCCATGGCATTAAAGGTACTTCGCCAGAAGGTTACTTCAAAGCTTAGAGCTGAGTCGAGATGCCTAGTCACAACGCCTGCAATACTCCAGAGCAAAGCAACTAAAATCATTAATGAAACAGCTTGAGGACGCGACATAGTATTCAAAAGGTAAAAGAGTACAGGACAGATTGCTGCGATCCTATTAGATTAATAGGTTGTTGTCATCATTAGAATTGGCATTATAGAAAATCCTGAATAAATGAATACGGAAACATTGGTATTATTTCCATGGAATTAAAAGAACTCGGTTTAAATAATTGGTTGAGTGAGCAGGCTATAAAACTCTGCCAGCAAGGTCTGCAGATTGCCCGTGTAACAGTAGTCGATCGTGGCTGGTACACCATTAGGAATGAAGATCAGGAGGTCCTTGCCAGAATAACCGGAAGATTTCTCCATTCCACCGAATCAACCTGTGATATGCCCTGCGTTGGTGATTGGGTTTGTGCCAAATACAAGAATGATGAAAATGCAGCCACCATCCATACAATGCTACCGAGAAAATCATTTTTACAACGTAAATACGCGGGGAAAAGAATCGAGATACAAATGATAGCCGCAAATATTGATGTAGCTTTCATTGTTCAATCATGTCACTACGATTTTAATGTGAGCAGGCTCGAGCGTTACCTCGTCATGGCCAACGAAGGTGGTGTGGAACCATTGCTTATTCTGACAAAAACTGATCTTGTCAGCACAAAAAAGCTGGAGCAACTTAAATCACAAATTCGTAAAGCAGGAATCAGTACCAAAATTATTAGTATCAGTAACGTAACTGGATCTGGTTTAAATCAGGTAAAAGAATTTATGACCCTTGGAAAAACTTACTGCATAGTGGGTTCTTCAGGAGTTGGGAAATCCACCCTCATTAACAAACTTACCGGCCACAATACCTTAAAAACAAAAGAGGTCAGCGAAACAGGAGAAGGCCGGCACACTACGGTTCGTCGTCAACTCATTGTTCTTGAACAGGGAGCAATGCTTATTGATACACCAGGAATGCGGGAAGTGGGTCTTCTTGGTGCAGGTGAAGGAGTAAATGACAATTTTGATGACATTTTAAAGCTGACACAAAATTGCCGTTTTTCTAATTGCACCCATACAAACGAACCAGGATGTGCGATCCTGAAGGCAATGGAAGAAGGTTCTTTACAATCTGTACATTATCAAAATTTCGTGAAGCTTAAAATGGAATCTGAGCAAAACGAAATATCCTTCGTCGGCAGAAGAAAAAAGAAGAAAAAATATTGAATTGAAAGGTATCTCGGGTAGTGAAGGAATAGAGTTAATTACGCTTGAACAATCCTACTATTTTAAGCAACTTACAGGCTATTTCATCAATAGCCTGCGAGGCAGATGCGTCGGGATAGAGTTCACATACAGGCCTGTACGCTTTTAATGCTTTTTTGATCTCTGGATTATCGGGGATCTCACCCAGCAACGGTATTTCAATACCCAGATATTTTGCAACAATCTGTTTAAGTTTTGTTTTGTTGACTTTAGTTCCGGTAACATCCCTGTTAACAACCAGTAATGGTTGAAAGTAATACAACGCCTCCTCTGCTTTTTGTCGTGCTCCTTCCTGTGTCTCTTCTGCCAATTCAAAGACAGCATCTATTGATGGAAAGTTTTGCTCTTTCAAGATGTGTCCAACATCACTATGGGAAAGAAAACTCTGCAAAATTTTTCGTATAGTAGCAAGTTGAAGAAAATTGTAAAAATCCAATATTGATGGGGCCTCGGGCATCGTCACACAGATTTGCACATCACTGAACATGAAGAAATCAAGAGTGTGAAATGATGTACCAGCACCAACATCTATGAGTACAATGTCTACATCCAGTGAAGCGACATCCCTTAAGAGGCGTTGCTTTTCCTGGTATGTCATGTTGGCTGTGCGCAGGGTGTTCCCGGTTCCAGGAATCATCTGTAGGTCGTTGAATGATGGAAAGGGATGCAGAACGTCCTCAATGGATCCAACTTTTTTGGTCAGGTAATCGGTGAGAGAGTAGCGCGGTTCAAAGAGTCCAAATTGCAGGTGTGCATCAGATCCGCCGATATCAAGATCAACAAGACATACCTTTTTTCCTTTTCTAGCAAGAAGCATTGCGAGATTGCAGAGAAGCATGGTCTTCCCCGTACCACCCTTACCGGAACCTATTGAAATAGTAACTGCTCTTTTAGGTAAAGTCTTCATCGCTGTTTCTTGCTAAAATTATTACTCACTGATTACATGATAACGCGGATTAATCTCCGATTGTACCCAAAGTGAATGGTGAGGTCAATAAGCCAAGACTCTATAAAGAGTCCAGTATAGAGATCTCTTGATTAGTTACAAAGCCAGACTGCAAATTAAGCAATCTGTTTTTGAAGATTAATTATGAATTACAAAAGTCTCTATTTAACATATTTAAAAAGTGGAGAAGAGGCTTTGTTTCTTGAATTGACATAGCTGTTGTGTGGATATAAGATAGAATTTAAATATATTAAATTGCAGGAGAAAAAGATGGCTGCCGACACACTACAGCACTATAAACAAAAACAAAACTCCCTAAACACCCAGCAATCATTCAACAATCTATCAGATAACGATCAGCTTCTGATCAATGATATCATTCGAAATATTTTGGATTTCTATCAAAAGGCTGCTGAAACCTTGCACTATCAGGTGGGTGATCTGATTTTATCTAAAATATTTGAAAATGATTTTATGACCGCAGGAGACATAAACAAATCAAAAACAGACAACCGTAAAGTTCATATTTTTCGATGCCTGGAAAGGCAAATCAAAGAACATTCAGGAGAGGGTCGACTCCCTAAGAAGACATGGCTTTATAATTCGGTCAATTTAGTATTAGACAGAAAACGCCTGAATGGAATTCCAGTATACAAGGAGTTAAGTGTATCCCACAAAATCGAACTTCTCTGTGTTAATAATGTTGAAAGAAAAAAAGAACTAATCTCCCAGACCCATAGTGAAGGTCTCTCTGTAAGAGCTCTTAGAAGCGTGATCGATACCTCTACTGCCAAAAAAGAACCCGGGCTATTGACGTATATCAATAATCCACGACAGATTTACGATTTGGATTCGGTTAAGTTGGTGGGAGGTAAAAAGAGAGACAAGGCTATCGCAAAGGCTAAAGCAAAGATTACATCCTTTCGGGAGGATATAATATCAAGATGTGATGATCTGGAGCGCCTTCAAAGTCTTCTTGCCAGGCTTGAGAGCTACCATCCGGAAAGAGGACGGAAAAAGAAGAAGTAAATCACATCCTCCTGACGTCAGGAAAACACCCAATAAGTACTGGCCGCTCCATTTACGAGCCCTAAAGTAATGCCTGTTTCACTGCCAATCCCATCTGGATAATGGTATAGGGCTTTTTAACGAATTGGTTTGCACCAAGATGTAGCGTACGTTTTACTTCTTCATTTTCGGCAAAGCCACTGGCAACAATTGCTCGTTGCTTCGAATTGAATTTTAAAATTTCTTCGTATGTCTCACGACCATTGATACCATTTTCCATTATCATATCAAGAATAAGCCGGTCCACCGGTTGTTCAGTGACATAATCGATGGCTTCTTCACCGCTGCCTACGGAATTCGCATTGTAACCAATG
>DAOWDZ010000265.1 GCA_030638765.1 Desulfocapsa sp. | reverse complement strand
TAACCCAAACTGTTCCTGAATGGCTCCTCTGCATGCAACCAAAAATCCACGACTATCATTATTGACAAGTGCTTGCTCAATTTCCTGTAATCGCAGCACCAACAGGTCCTTCATGGCCTGCTCTCGCTGCTTTTGTGGATTATTGGCATATTGTGCGGCTCGAACTTTGACTATGAGCGCAGTCAACAAGGATAACAATAAAAATCCAGCCAGCAATTGAAACCATTTTTCTGTAAACAGAGGCGTTAACTTCCGATCTGTATCATCAATATTCAGGTGTAGCGGAGCAAGGTTACTCAAGGGTTGCTCAACATCCGGGACATCATTTAACCCATCCTGTTTTTGTACCGCTTTATCGTGTTGAATATTTTTCTGTTTAAGTGGCAAAGGCTTGACTGCCTCTTTTGCAGTCCCTTTTACTGCAATTGGAATGGGCCCAACAGACAATGTCTTATAGGCAGTTTCAACGGGATCAAAATAGCTAAATTCAACAACCGGAATTTTCTGTAAAGCCTGATCTTTTAATACAAGGGCCTGTTCAAAAACTTTCTTTCCTTTGTCCGAGTCTCCATCCCTTAAAAATTCAGATGATGGTGTATACGTCTTCCAGCCCTTCTCTGTACTCAGTTTTGGAGCACCCACCCGATCGAAGTTTCCATTCCCCCGCACCGTCATACTCAACGTTATGGGGTCGCCGAGGGCCAGCTCAAGTGGGTTAGCCGTCACATCCAACTGGAAAGCCCCTATGGCTCCACTAAAACCTTTGGGTTGTCCTTCCACGGGCAGAGGCAGCACTATCATATCAAGAACGGGACTTGCAACCTGCACTTCTTTTTCACGATACGAAGAAAAAAAACTATTAAAAAAGGGGTCATTGCCTAGACTACGCCCGCCAAAGGAATTGCCACGCTGCTCCGGCAAAAGCAATGTTGCACTGATCTCAACACTCACCTGATGCTCCCCTTCCTTGATTCCAGAAAGTGCCGAATTCCAGGTGAGTACAGTGTACTGACTATTATTTATTATCTCATTTCGTTGATCAGGTTCCCGTTCGAGCTGCTGCAGAACAAATCCCTCTGCCTGTAACTGTGGGAGACTGTTTAAATTCGCTTTGATACCACTTCGAAAATAAACCTTTATCTGAACAGGTACAATTTCACCGATATAACTTTTTTCTTTTGCAGGTACCACCCGAAGAAAGGCAACCTTGTCCGCCTCCCCCGAGCGCAGTCTTGCCATGGATGAAGATCCTGTCTGGCTCTGTGTCTGCCTGGCAGCTGTTTGTGATTCCGTAACCTCAAATTGAATGGGTTCAGTCATCACAGTTCCATCATTGGTTTCAACCTTTATTGCAGGAATAACAAACAAACCAGCATGGAAAGCCTCGACCAGAAATACCGATGAGACAGAAGCAGAATATGTACCATTAACATAATTCATCTGAGTAGATTGGCCACGCTGATGAAAACGAATCCCTTCAACCTGCGGTAAATGTGGATCTGATGAACGCGATCCAGTGACAGTGATGGTAAGTGCCGCAGCACGGTCAAGTGGAAAGCTTTTGGCATTGAGTGTTGCAGACACCTCAACCGCAGCAGAAACCGTTTGCACAACTGAAAGACTACACAAAAGAAAAAGTAGAAAACCCAAGGCCCCGGCAATCCTATTATTAAAGAAAATTTTTCTACTTTCCATTACCAATCCCTTGATGTTTTCTGATTTTTGGCACCATCTGAAATGGATGCTGGAACAAAATTTAACTCGCCGCTCTCATCTTTTAAACTGTTCAGAAGCTGTGCAGCCTCTTCCTCTGTCATTTTTCCCTGCTTCCTGCGTTCCTGATCTCTTACTGCCTGCTGTTCTTTTTCTTCTGCAGCTTCCTGCTCATCACTACTCTGGGCTGCTGATTGTTCATCCTCTTCACTCTGTTCGTCACCAGCTGAGCTTTCTTTCTGATTCTGTTGTTTTTCTTTATCCTCATCCTTTTCTTCAGACTCAGAATTATTTTTCTGCCCCTTATCTTCCTTCTGACTCTCTTCCTGATCCGAATCTTTTTCAGATGATTCATCACCCTTACTTTCTTCGTTCTTATCGTCAACCTTCTTTTTATCCTGATCGTCCTTCTTATCGTCGGACTCTTTTTCCTTATCCTTTTTTTCCTGCTCTTCCTGCTGTTTTTTAAGCTCTTCAAGCTGTTTTTTTACAATCTCAAAATTATATCGGGCATCATCATTCATGGAATCAAGTTGCAGAGCACCGTCAAATGATGCCACAGATTCTTCCCACATTTTGATAGTGTGCTCAGGATCTGTCTGTAGAGTTTCGTTACCCCTTTGAAACAGGGCATTACCGCGATTATAATAAGCCTCTGCCTGCAGACCAAGATCATCACTTTTCAAAGCTTCTGTAAACGCTTTGATGGCATCTTCGAACATATTATTTTTATAGGCAGCTGTACCGTAGTTATAGTGAAGCCTTTCATCGTTGGGAGACTCCTTGAGCTGTTCATCATAATAGGTAGAGGCGGAAATATAATCTCCGTTACCATAGGCATCTTCACCAATGGAGGCCTCTGCCTGCTGAGACAAAACAAAGGGAGTCAGAGTAAAAAGCAGCAGCAAAGAAGCGACTTTTTTCTTTCTACGACCTGCCGTCTTAATAAAAGGTATTCGTAAACTTCTTGTGGATTTTCTACCTCCAAGCATAAATTCAATTATCAGAAACACTATCGCTGCCCCCAAGGGCCATACAAAACGTTCCAATGCAACTTTATGCCGTTTTTCTGCAAGATCTTCCTTTGGAATCAGCGATAACTTCTGCTGATATATGGTTTGTAAACCTTCTCCACTGTTTCCTAGGGGAACATAGAAACCGCCCGTAAGTTCTGAAATTTTGGTGAGTGCTGTTTCATCAAGACGTGAAGTGATAAAATTCCCATCCTCATCTTTTACAAAACCACTCTTGCCATTTCGACTAAAGGGAATCAACTCTCCTTCACTGCTTCCCACACCAACGCTGTATATGGTCATGCCATTTTCGGCGGCTTTTTCAGCAGCCTTTAAGACATTGCCCTCCAGATTTTCACCATCTGTAATGAGCACAAGTATCTTATGATTTGCTTCATTGGAAAGGATCACTTCAGCTTCAGCAATTGCCCTTTCCAGATCGGTACCACCCCTCGGGATGATTGTGGTATCTATTGCCTCCAGTGAGCTTTCAAAGGCAGAATAATCGATGGTCATAGGGCACATCAGAAAAGCAGAACCAGCAAAGGGCATTAACCCGACCCGATCGCCTTCGAGTTGGCCGATAAAATCTAAAACAGCAAACTTTGCCCGTTTCAGACGATTGGGACTCACATCTTCTGCCAGCATACTTTTTGAAGTATCCAC
>DAOWDZ010000238.1 GCA_030638765.1 Desulfocapsa sp. | reverse complement strand
TTTCGCCTCAAACATCTCGACAAAGATGACATTGTCATCCGTAAAGGTGACCAAGGAGGAAATTTCTATATTATAGTGTCGGGTTCTGTGAATGTGATCAATGATGCCGGCATGACCATCACAACCATTTCTAAAGGCGATGTTTTTGGGGAAATGAGCCTCATCTGCAATGATGCTGTCGGTGCTACAATTCAGGTAAGAGAACCGTCATCAATACTCTATATCGATAGGAAAAATTTCCAGAAGATTCTTGAACAATATCCGGCCATCCAGCTTTATTTCACACGTCTTATGGCAAAAAGATTAACGAAGTCCAATACTATTCGCAATGAGGACTTTTCTTCCGGTATGATTGGAAAATTGGCTGAAATCCCTGCTGAAGCACTGTTTCAGACTCTCAATATGAACAGTAAAACTGGTATATTAACTATTACCGAACTGAGCAAAGGAACTGCAAGATTTTCTTTCAGGCAGGGATCTCTTATAAAAGCTAAATACAGCAATCATGAAGGCGAATCCGCATTTTATGAAATTTTAAAGGAACATGATGGCCGTTTTCGCTTCACCCCGGGTATTCCAACAGAGGATTTTGAAATACCTGAAATAGGATATTTCATGAAACTGTTGATGGAAGGCATACGACGCCTTGATGAAGAGAAAAATCGACGCAGTAATTAACAGCAGGTTATCGCTCCACTGCCCCATGTTTTAATCAAATCATCCCGAGATACGATGGTACTCCAGCCTTATTCGAGTGTTCCAAGATAATTAAATGTTGGCAGCTTAGAGTACTTCCCTGTACCCTTAAGCCTCTCCCCTAATTCTTCCATTTCTTTTTTTCCTATCTGTATATTACTTAAATCAATCACGGCATAATCAAGCCCAGCCGATTTTAATTCAAAAAGATAGGGTAGTAATGAAAATGGCCGAACCGGTACGGTTGCGGTGATGTTGTCCTTTTTAAGTACAATAAATTCTTCATTCTTAGGGCTGCTTAGCGTTTTATTATATTGAAAATGATCAGGATCAAGCCTTGCTGTAAATAAGGCAGGGGCGCCATAAACAGTGAGCCCGAGTTTTAATTCACTGTGATACCTGCGATACCTGGTGATAAGTTCGAGAAGAATGTTCTGGTCACTTTCAATGGAAATCTGGGCTGCCTCAAGCCCCCCCTCTTCAACCATGGTGACGGCCTGGCTGTTGAGTAAACTGATGGTATAGTCCGAAGAAAGGTAAACCCGCTGTTCATTTTGGAAGAATGTGAACTGGGTTATATGCCCTAGCTGAAAACTTTTAAAACCTGAACGAATAAGAAGCTGTATCTGCTTTCTGAATTTAATCTGTTCCCCTTCAAATAACACTGGGGGAAGACACCATGTAAGATCTCGAACACGTCTTCCAAGGTAACGTTTAATCTGACCTGCCTGACCAAGATTCGTCCGGGTTATGGGGAGAAGAAAACGATCCGGAACAAAGGGAAGAGGTTTAAACAATGTTTTGGCCTCTTCGACACGCAACCAGACATCAAGAGGAAGTTTTATCTTTCTGGATGGCTTCTTACCCTTTTTACCGACATAATGCCTGGGAGTTATGATTTCCGGAATTTCTTCCTGCTCAAGAGGCCTAGCGACGTCCTGGATAACCTGGTAAATCCGTTCTGCGTTCTCGCTGGCAAATTCTGTGAGTTCTGCAGCACATTTACGGAAATCTGGGAGTTTCCCCTTAACAGCCGCATCCTTTTTAACATCAACTCTGTAAACATCGATTCTATTTGATGTGTTGTAGTACTCCCATTCAGGAAGCAATAGCTGTACTTTTTTACCGGTGCCAGCAATCTCAACACTCTCATTACCAAGCCGCAGTTCTTTTAAACTAAAGGAAAATCGCTCACCAGATGGTTCCGCATGGAGCCTTAACCTGTCACCATCAGCTAATTCTTCTTTAAGGGTGATTTTTCCGTAGAGTCTATTCTCAAAATTCTTCACATTCCCTAATCTGCCAAGGTAATCCCCCGTGTTCCCGGAATGATGTGGGGTGATCGCTGCAACAGGTTGCGGAGAAAAGAAGTATCCTGGCGATGTCTTTCTGCCCATGGCTCGATTACTGAACAAGGTAGCTTGTTGCAGTGCATCTGGGAATGTATCCTCACTTGCATCCATGACAAGGCGATATGCTCGTACAATGTGTGAAACATAATGAGCAGAACGTAAGCGACCTTCAATTTTCAGCGATGTAACTCCTGCTGCTTGAAGGGCTGGTACCGCCTCAAGTCCAGAAAGGTCATTCATTGAAAAGAGATATTGCCCCTTAGTGCCAGTTTTTTGTTTTCCAGTTCTTTTTTGCTGGTGTTTCTTTTTAGATCTTGAGGAGGACTGCCCTCCCCTCTTACTATTCCAGCTATAGTGCCTTCGACAGGGTTGCACGCATTTTCCCCGCAATCCACTTTTACCACCTAGAAAAGACGAAAAGAGACAAAGTCCTGAATAGGAAAAGCACATGGCTCCATGAACAAAGACCTCAATTTCGACATCACTCTTTGCACAGAGTATTTCGATTTCCTTAAGAGTTAACTCTCTGGCTAACACTACTCGTTCAAATCCCAGTGTTTGGAATCCTGCGAGAGATTGTGAATTGTTAGCAGATAGTAAGGTGGAGGCATGTATTGGAATTTCAGGAAAATACTCACGGATCAATCGTGCCAGACCTAAATCTTGAACGATAAGACCATCTGTATTCATGGCCTCAAGCATGGCAAGTGTTTCGATCGCCTGGGACAGATCTTGTTCTCTGACTAGGCTATTTGCTGCAAGGTAGATTTTCTTGTCGTTTTCATGACAATATTTCACCATGGAGAAGATTTCCTCCAATCGAAGATCTCGTGCGAGATTTCTTGCATTTAAAGCAGGGGCGCCAACATAAACAGCATCGGCACCAGCATCCATTGCTGCAAGGAAATTTTCAGTATTACCGGCTGGTGCCAGGAGTTCCATAATGTTTTGTTTTGTAGAGGGTTGAGATGGAAAAATTAACGGCAAGTAATTGTGGCTAAAGAAAAATCAATCATTATTCTTGAGAATCACCTGGTCCTGATCGCCAGCTTCAGTAACCATAACCTGGATTCGCTCGTATGATCGTACCGTGGTATGAAGTCCAACATAATCAGCCTGAACAGGCAGTTCCCGACCTCCCCGGTCAACCAGTATGGCAAGTTGAACGCTTCTTGGGCGGCCATGATCCATAAGTGCTTCAAGGGCTGCCCGGATAGTCCTGCCCGTAAACAGGACATCATCGACCAGAATGATATCCTTACCTTCGACTTCAAAACTGATATCAGTGGTTTTTACTACAGGATTTTGCGTTACAAGACTCCAGTCATCACGATACAGATTAATATCAAGACTGCCATAGGGGACAAGTTGTGATGTCTGTTTTTTAATGATGGCACGAATCCTCTCAGCAATAAATACTCCGCAGGTATGAATCCCAACAATCGCAAGATTATCTGGGCTATTGTTTTTCTCTAAAATCTGAATACTTATTCTATTAAGAGAAAGAGAGATTTCATCACTATTTAATATAATACTGCTTTTCATTATTGTCCTTTAGTACGATTCCAGAAAAAGTCTATCCCTTTCTCATCAACTCTGTTTATTGCTTCAGGAAATGCTTCACATTCAGCTGCAAATACTTTGGTGGCAATAGTGTCTGGAGTATCCTCATAGTCGAGGACAACAGGTTGCTGATAGATGATTGGCCCGTCATCGTAGATTTCATTTGCAAAATGCACGGTACAACCGCTCACCATACATCCCCTTTTCTTCACAGCATTATGAACCTTCGAGCCATAAAACCCGTCACCACAAAATGCTGGAATTAATGAAGGATGGATATTGACAACGGCTCTGCTTAAAGAAGCGGGTGGTGTATAGAGTTTCAAGTATCCTGCAAGGGCTATGATATCGATATCATAATTTTTCAATATTGTATTAATAGCATCATTGTTTTCAGCATGAAAAGAAGGATACCCGTACTTTTCTGCTTTACTCAAGCCAAGCACTCCGGCAACATTTGAGATAACAACCTGCACCTGTGCCTGAAGAGTTCCTGTGTGAATCCGATCATGAAAATTATCGAGAGTTCTTCCACTGCCAGAGAGCAGCACCGCCATTTTCAACATGAGTTTTCCTGTTATTTGAAAAAATCGTTGGCATCAACATCAACCTTTTCAAGCCATGCTGAAATCGTAGTGTCGTAAACAGATGTTAATTTAAAAACCTTTGCAGCAAGACGAAAGCGTGTTTTTAAGGTTGTATTACCCGTTTCTTTAATTTCCTTTAAAACCTGCTCGTAATCAGCAGGGTCAACAATTACAGTCACATCATTAAAATTCTTTGCTGCTGCACGAAGCATTGTGGGGCCGCCAATATCTATATTCTCAATGGCATCGGCAAGACTGCAATTTGGATCGGCAATGGTTTTTTCAAAGGCATACAGATTAACGGCAATGATATCGATGTTTTTAAGTCCATGTTCAGCACACTGTTTTTGATGCGCTTCATTGGCTCTCTGATTTAAAATCCCACCATGAACCTTGGGGTGTAATGTCTTTACGCGACCATCTAACATTTCAGGAAACCCGGTGAAATCAGAAACATCCATAACATCAATCCCGGATTCACGGATTTTAGCAGCAGTTCCGCCGGTGGAGAGTATTTCAACACCAAGATCTGCAAGCTCTTTGGCAAAACCTTCAATTCCTGATTTGTCTGTTAAACTGATTAATGCTCTTTCAACTTTGCTCATCACATTTCCTTTTTGTAGGTATTTATCAATGCTTATTCATCATTTCGAATAAATTGTTGTATTTTGCGTCGATCACGTTTTCCAGGTCGCTTGGAAGGCGTTGATTGTCCGGCATAAAAGAGTGCACGTTCCTGCCTCTGTTCCTCACGACTTACTATGGATGCCTCAGTTTCTTTATAAAGCGTTTGGGCAATTTTGGCAGGCCCTCTGCGACTTAATATGTTGAGAATAATGACAGTTTGTTCAACCTGGCCTTTGTGGATGCGCAATTCATCACCAATTGCTATTGGTTTTGCAGGTTTGCAACGCTGGCCATTTAAAAATACCTTTCCACCAGATGCAGCCTTTGAAGCCAATCCTCTGGTTTTAAAAAAGCGGGCGGCCCAAAGCCATTTATCGATTCTAACATGTTCTTGCTTGTCACTCATTACAATATCCCGTTTATGATCTGCAGATCATTTCAAAAAAACGAAGCATATAATCTACACTGAAAACAGAGAAATGCATATAAAAAGATGCTTATATCATTTGCAGCACGGCCATTGCTCGTTATTTACACTATTTGAAACTTGTCGAACAGAGTAAAAAAGAGTAAAGATTGCTCACTACGTAATTCTATGTAATCAGTTCCCTTAAAATAGGATCAGCAATGCTTGTAAAAGACCTGCTTAAAAGTCATAAAACCACATTCAGTTTTGAATTTTTCCCTCCCAAGGAAGACGCTGCTGCAGAGCGCCTACTTGGAACCATATCCAATCTTATGCCACTTGGACCATCCTATGTAAGTGTTACCTACGGAGCCGGTGGAACCACAAGAGACAGGACACACGATCTGGTTGTGAAAATCAAAGAACAGACCGATATAACAGTCGTTTCACATCTGACCTGTGTTGGTAGTAGTCGTTCAGAGATGCATGCTATTCTCGAAAAATATCAGGAAGCAGGTATTGAGAACATCCTTGCTCTTCGGGGTGACCCGCCTAAGGATCAGAAAGATTTTGTGGAATCTGCCGATGGTTTTGCCTATGCCGCCGACCTTGTGGCATATATTAAAAAGCATTTCCCTCAAATGTGTGTTGGAGTGGCTGGTTTTCCCGAAGGTCACCCTTCCACTCCTAATCGTCTTCAGGAAATTGATTACTTAAAAGCAAAGGTCGATGCTGGTGCTGACTATATAGTTAGCCAACTCTTTTTTGAAAACAGGGATTATTACGATTATTGTGAACGGTGTAAAATTGCCGGTATTCATGTTCCCAATATTGCCGGTATCATGCCTGTCAGTACGAAAAGTGGGCTTATCAGAACAGCAGAACTTGCTGGTGGGGCAAGAATTCCAGCAAGACTTTTAAAAGCTGTTTATCGTGCTGAAGATGACTCATATGTTGAAAAAGTAGGTATTCACTGGGCCACTGAACAGATACGTGACCTGATTGATAATGATGTTCGTGGTATCCAGTTCTTCACACTTAATTCATCCCTTGCCACGCAGGAAATTTACAACTCTTTAGGTGTTCGGGACTCAACCCAGCTCAGATAGCCCCGCAATGAAAATTCAATCCGTAGGTATTAAAGATATTCAGATACCTGTTCGTATCCGTGAAAAGAAAGGCGGCCTTCAGAACAGTGTGGCCACAGTTTCTTTGCAGGTTAGTGTCCCTGGAAAGTACAGAGAAAGCTGTGTACCAACATTTACTACTGTACTGAATAAATATATGGATGACCTCAGTGTCAGTAATTTCCCAGAACTTTTATCAGAAATAAAGAATGAACTCAGTGCTGAAAGTGCTCGAGTTGAAATGACTTTCCCTTATTTCATAGAAAAGAAGGCTCCAGTATCTGAAACCAGAAGTCTAATGGAATATGACTGTAGCTTTACGGGTGTTGTTGGTACCGAAAATGAGTTCATACTCTCCGTCATAGTCCCGGTCACAACCCTTTGTCCCTGCTCTAAAGAAATCAGTGCTGCAGGTGCTCATAATCAGCGTGCTGAGGTAACATTGAATGTTAAATTTAAAAAATTTATATGGGTGGAAGATCTTATCCGCATGATTGAAGATTCTGCATCCTGTGAACTCTGGGCGTTACTGAAACGACCTGATGAAAAATATGTGACAGAACGTGCCTACGAGAATCCCATGTTTGTAGAAGATGTAGTACGAAAAGTTGCAGTCTCTGTCCTTGATAATTCTAATATCACCTGGTTTTCAGCTGGTGTTGAAAGCTTTGAATCCATTCATAAACATAGCGCCTATGCCTATGTTGACTCCAATGAAATTCGCTGATAGCTGGATTTACTTTCTCTGAAAATGCTTAAAAAAAGCTTGTAAAAACTCCCTAACGTATTAATAAATCGACAGTGATACATATTATCGGATAGAGTTCATCTATCTATAAAACTCAACTTGTACTTTCAAGGAGATTCTATGAAATTTATTTCAAAAATTCTCATGACCGCTGCGGCATTGTCTTTGCTCGCAACTCCGGTTCTTGCTGAAAAAACTGTTAAATGGAAACTGGCCATGACATGGCCTTCAACTCTTACTCCGCTTGCGTCTCCTCCTATTCAGGTTGCCAAACTTGTTGAAGAAATGAGTGGTGGTAAATTCATCATCAAGATTGAAGGAAAAGAGAAGCACAAAGCTCCTCTTGGAATTCTTGATATGGTTAAAGGTGGCCAATATCAGATGGGTCATAGTGGATCCTATTATTGGAAAGGAAAGGATCTTTCCACTATTTTTTTCACCACCCTCCCATTTGGAATGACCACAGCTGAGCAATATGCCTGGTTTTACTATGATGATGGTATGAAATACATGCAGCAGGTTTATGACCGCTTTAAAGTTTTGAACTTCCCTGGCGGCAACACTGGTGTTCAGATGGGTGGCTGGTTTAA
>DAOWDZ010000280.1 GCA_030638765.1 Desulfocapsa sp. | reverse complement strand
GCGACTGAAGCGACCGTCGGGCCGGTTGGTCCTAATTTTGTATTTAAGGAAGAGGCTGAGGTGGGAGCGAGGGTCAATGATTCAGAATAGGGACTTGCTTCCTATATTTTCAGCAAAGATATGGCACGCTGCTGGAGGGTCACTGAAGCCCTTGAATATGGAATGGTTGGTGTCAATACTGGTTTGCTCTCTACGGAAGCAGCACCTTTTGGTGGTGTGAAAGAGTCTGGAATCGGGCGTGAAGGCTCAAAGTATGGCATTGAAGAATACCTTGAGATTAAATACATGTGTGTTGGTGGTTTGGAGTAAACAGATGGGATGAAGCTGTTTTTTTTCAGGGTGAAAATCCTCGACAAAAGATAGTCCTTGAATTATCTATTTGTAATAATATAATATTTAGAAAATTATGAAATAATCTGTTTTTTAATATGGCAAGATACCAGTAACCGCAGGAATGGAGAAATGTATATGAAGTTTGGAAAATTTCAGTATCAAAGATTGGTTTTGAGTCTATTTGTTGTGTTTATGTTATCTCTCACCGGGTGTATTTCCTGGAACAGCGATACATCTGCACTTCCTGATGGAACTATGGAAGATTTCGCAGGAATAGGAAGTACCATAGGGAACTATGAAGATATTGAACTTCCCCCTGATATGAAATACAATAATACCAATAGTATGTCCATCAGAACTGATTCTTTCAGAGGTGGAATAATTCATTATAAGGGGCGTGTTGAGGTTCATTCTTTAAAAGAGTTTATAATTGCTTCAATGAAGAGACATAAATGGAAACTGGCCGGTGAAGTTTCCAGTAAAAATGTTGTTCTTGCCTTCACGAAACCGAACAAGACATGTCTGATGAAAATTGAGCCTAATAATGCAATCAGCGATACTACTCTCACAATGTATGTTACCGTTGATGTAACGGCAGCAAGGGCTTTAAATGCCTTTGGTGAGCCAATCGAATAAATTGGAAAAATACAATGTACATATTTTAGCCGCTAATCCTTTTTTATATTGGATTAGCGGCTTTTTTTGTTTTTGCCTGATGTTTTTTCCCGTGAGCCATGTGTCAGCCTATGAGGAAAGTTATGAGACAGCAGTTGTAACAGCAGCAAAAAATGGCGATCCTCATTCACAGTATGCGTTGGCCTTACTGTACGAATATGGTGGAGAGACGATTGAACGTGATCCTCTGCAATCGATTTACTGGCTAGAGAAAGCTGGTGAAGCAGAAGTAGCAGGAGCCTGTCTGTATCTTGGATTAAAGTATGAATACGGGAACAGAGTTACAAAAGATTTAAAAAAAGCTGTGTGCTGGTTTGCCTGTGCTGCACATAAGGATTGGCCTGCTGCGCAGTTCTTTTTAGCAACTCTGTATGAAAAAGGTAAGGGAGTTCCACGGTCGTTAGATACTGCGCTTCTCTGGTTTGGGCTGGCAGCAGACTATGGATACCCTGGAGCGGAAAAAGAATTTCTTCGTCTTCATGCAGCAACAGGAAAGAAAAACTTAGATGAATTGAAGGCAGCTCAAGATATTCTTATGCAAACTGCTGAAACGTATTGTAAATAATGGTGTTTTCGTCAAACTCGCAATGTGTTTCTACTATGTTATGCTCATCTGAAACCAATAAAGATTTTCGGGATCAATGGAAATAGATCTGAATAAACAAAAAACTGCTCAGGAAAAAGCTCGGAAACTTCTGATAAAGGAAGAAGAACAGCGAGCAGAACGGCGTTTTTCAAAACTTGTTCTTGATTTAGAGAATGGGAAGAGTGATGTTCTTCTTAATGATGAACTTTTGGAAAACGTTCCTGACATGATTGCAACCTCTGTCAAAAATGGCAATCAGGATCATGTACGATTGTTATTTGAGCAACTTGCTGTTTGTGCCAGAAGTAAAAATGCAACATTGCGTGAACGTGCTGTGATGGTATTGAGTTTATGCATGGCAGGTCTTGATCGTGAAAAGCACCAGGTCCTTACTGACCAGGTAACTCAAATTCTACTTTACTGGATTTCTGTTGAAAATGTTTTCTTTTCCGTTCACGGGAGAGTCTGTAAACAACTGCAGAAATACGGAATTTTAATGCTTGAAGAGGGATTGTGGAAGGAATGTAATAGCCTTCTTGAAATTTTCTCAAAAATTCAGGCAAGTGAAGATGATTTCAGCAATGCAATTAAAAGTGTTGTCGGCCGAACTCAGGATGGGATGGCCACGGAATACATTTTAGAAGAATTAACCCTTGTTTGCCTGAGAGGACGTGGTCAAAGAAGGCATAATGCAGCCAAAACCCTTGTTTTACTTGGTCGTAAGGCGGTTGTTTTTTTACTCGCCGCGCTCTTTTCCAGCGAAGAAAAAGATGATCAAAAGCGTTTGGTAGGGTTGATTTCTGCAACAGGGCATGTGGCTGTCCCGGTATTAAAAGACAAGCTTCAGGAAATTCTTCCTTCAAGCAAGGCTCATAATCTTATTCATATCATAGAGGCAATGAATGATCCTACGCTTGCTTCTCTCCTTACTCCATATTTCACACATGCTGATATGAGGGTGCAACAGCAGGCCCTCGATTGTATCACCAAGGTCATGACAGATGACTCGGATGCGTATTTGCTGAAAGCATTGTTTCTCGTTGATGACAGATTAAAAGCGCCTTTGGTTAATACATTAGGACCATTAAGTGGTGTGGATATTTTAGAGAGTTTTCTTGATATCCTTGCTCAAAGAGATACGTTTTCGGATGTTGCCCGTGATGAACTATTAAGAAGCCTGGTCGTGTATATTCGTTTAAGTGACTCAAATCGTGCTGTTAATCTTGTAAAACTCATAATGGAAGAACGAAGTTCACAGTTCGAATCTCAGACTGATGCAGTTTTTCTGGCAGCCTCCCAGACACTTAAAATTCTAGAGCCACTAGCCACGGAAGATGTGTCATCAGAAGAAATCAAAGCAGTAGAGAACCTTGTTCAAGGGGATGTTACCTTTGATAATGATCCAGTAGAAAGACAAACGGCACTCCGTGATGTGGCAGTTATTAATAACGAAGTAACTGTATTGCTCGGTAAGGGGCAGGCTCATGAAGCTGGGCTCCTGCTCTATGAAAAATCTATAGAAGCTGCCAGGGAAAGACGTTTTATCGCAGCAGAAATGTTGAAAGACAGGATTCTTGAGGTAGATCCAAATGCCCTTGCCGAAGTAATACAGGCTGATGAGATTATTCAGGAAGAGAGTTCTACAAGTGTATCTTCAGATCATATTAAAATATGGAAAGATTTATTCGATTCTTTGACCAGAGATGAGTTTTATGGTCTGTATGACTCCTTTAAAACTGTTGAATACAGTTCAGGCTCTGTCATTGTAGAACTTAATGCAGAAAATCCTTGTTTGTACTTTATACATTCTGGTAAAGCAAAATTAACATGCAAGCGTGACGATGAAGAAATATTTCTGAAAAAAACAGGCCCTGGCGAGATCATTGGCACTGAACCTTTTTTTCAGGACTCCAGGTGGACCGTGTCATTTACTACTATTGAGAAAGTACATGTAAATATTTTGGAAAGAAAAAAATATCTTGAATTGCTGGTCGATTATCCACATATCGAGAAAAAGTTAAGTGATTTTTGTAGTAAGTCTGAGAATGTGCATGAACTTTTGGAAATGTCAGGGGAGGATCGACGCGAATATCCTCGATTTCCCCTATCTCTAATTGTTCAACATACCTTACTTGATGAATTCGGAAATCCCAGTACAAGAGGTTTTAATGGCGAAATCGCAGATATTTCCTGCGGTGGACTCTCTTTCTATATTAAAATTTCCAGTAAAAAGAATTCAAGATTACTGCTCGGAAGAGCTATTCGCACCAATATTATAATCGAAGGAAAAACCTTTGCTGAAAGTAAGGGGGGAATTGTTGCAGTTCGTTCCGGGAAACAGGAGAAGAGTGATTTTTCTGTTCATGTGCAGTTTGATGAACCACTTGAAGAATCGATTATAAAGGGTATTGTTGCAAAACAATAATGAGATCATACCTTAAACCGACGCCTTAACTTTTGTTATCTTAATATAGAAAATAGTGCTTCCTCAATTAGACATTACTCCCCCTCTTGCTCTGGCCCCAATGGTTGGTCTGTCACATTCGGCGCTGCGTATTCTTATTCTTGAACTGGGTGGAATTGGCCTCTTTTTCAGTGAGATGCTCTCGGTGAAAAGGTTGCCTAACGAGCATGAAATCATATCGCCTTTTCTCTGTCGTACCCCTGAGGAAAGCCCATTTTTTTATCAAATATTTGCAGGGCCCAATCAGGATATTATTCCAGCAATTGAAAGAATTCACTCGCTGAATGCTCAGGGGATTGATTTGAATCTTGGATGTCCAGCTCCTTCACTGCGCAGGTTAGGTGCCGGATCTTTTACTCCGCCCGACGAGGTCGGTAAAACTATCCGTACATTAAGGGCTGCAACTCATCTTCCAATAAGTGCTAAAATACGACTCGGATCAACCCTTGATGAAAATAAATTGCTTGGTTTTTGTAAAATGCTTGAGCAGGAAGGTCTTGACTTGCTCACCGTACATGGGCGTCTTCAAGGAGAAAAATTCTGCAGACATCCACGATGGGATTGGATAGGAAAAGTCAAAAAAGCTATACAGATACCTGTATTTGCCAATGGAGGGATCTTTTCTGTTGAGGATGCTAAAAGATGTTTGGAATTATCCAATGCCGATGGACTTATGTTGGGAAGAGGAGCCGTTTGTAAACCCTGGTTGTTTGCAAATATTGCAAAAGATGTATACAGTTTTGAGAGTATGATTACGCCGGATAAGAAAGATGTTTATTTTCGTTTTATTGAATTATTAAAGGAACGTTTCTTTCCTGAACGTCGCCTTGGGCGCTTAAAGCAATTTACCCATTATTATAGTTTGAATTATCCCTTTGGACATCATTTGGCAACAGGGATACAAAACAGTAAAACGCTTGAAGATGCAGTTGAAACTGCAAAACAATTTTTTGATCCAGAGAATGGAGGAAAGGATGATTGAACTAGTGAAAAAGACATTGTTAACTGGTGTTGGAGTTGCCGCCTTAACAAAGGAAAAAATTGAAGAAGTAGCCAAGGATTTTGTTGAAAAAGGAAAGATGACCGAACAGGAGGGCAGAGATCTGGTCAAGGATCTTGTTAAGCGCTCAGATGAATCTCGGATTGAACTTCAAGAACTGATTGAGACCAAGGTTCAAGCTCTTCTGGAGAAAATGGATCTTGCTAAAAAGAGTGAGGTTGATGCGTTGAAAAGTGAGATAGCAGAGCTTCGAGCGGCGTTGCAAACCCAGGATTCCCAAGAGTAAAAAAAAACGGCTCTGACGTAGTCCGTCAGAGCCGAATGTGTTCTTCTATTTTGAAGTGTTGATCATTTAAGCCGTCCTTGGCTTACGTCCTTTTCGATGAAAGCTTCCTTTTCGCTTGCCTTTGTAAATTTTCTGGGGCCCTTTTGATTTTGCAACTTCAATGGCGATGGTTTTCCCATTTATTTCTGAACGTTGAAAAGCACCGAGTATTTGTGAAGTGTAACGGCTGTCAGCTTCGATGGTTGCGGAATTTCGCAATATTTCAATTTTTCCTATTTTTATTCTTCCAACATCGGGAATTGAATTAATCTTCCCGATCAGTCCCTGAGGCATGATTCCCTGGCGTCTTCCGACATTAATTGAGAATGTTGTGAGTGTATTTTTAGGATGTAAATCATTACGTCCATCTCTACGATCTCGACTCGTCTGGTTTCGTCCGCCTTGTTGCTGTGAAGATTCATTTAAGTCAGCGGCATTTTTATAATATTCCAGGAAACGATTAAACTCAATCGAGACAAATTGCTTAATCAAAGATTCCCTGTCAAGATGGGCGAGTTTTTCGGCAATTTCTTCATAGAGAGGGTCGATTTGGTCGTTGCTTACATTCACATTTAAAACTGTATCTATTTGGCTAACCAGCTGTTTTCTACATATTTCAAGTCCTGTGGGGACTTTACACTGTATAAACTTTTTCTGGATTTTGTTTTCAATCTGACGAAGTCTGTACTGTTCTCTTGAGGCAATTATTGCAACGGATATTCCCTTGCGTCCTGCCCTGCCTGTTCGGCCACTACGATGGGTATATCCTGCCGTTTCATCGGGAAGATTGTAGTTTATAACATGGGTAAGGTCATTGACGTCAAGGCCTCTTGCGGCAACATCGGTGGCGACAAGAATCTGGATGTTTTTAAGTCTGAATTTGCCCATGACCTGATCCCGTTGAGCCTGGGAAAGATCACCGTGAAGTGCATCGGCACTGTATCCGTCCTGGATTAATTTATGTGCGATATCATTGGTTTCCCGTCGTGTTCTGCAGAAGATAATGGCATAGATATCCGGAGCATTATCAACGATGCGTTTTAAGGCAGGATATCTGTTTCTCGGATGTACCAGGTAGTATTCATGACGAACATTTTCAGCACCGGCATTTTTAGTACCAATGGTCAGTTCGATGGGGTTTGACATGTATTTCTTTGCAATTCTGGCAACCTCTTTTGGCATGGTTGCTGAGAACAGCAGAGTGTTTTTTTCTTGAGGAGTATGGGCTAGAATTGCAGTGAGTTCATCCTGAAATCCCATATTAAGCATTTCATCAGCTTCATCAAAAACAATGGTGTTAATAGAGGATAAATCAACAGCTTTACGGTTTAAAAGATCCTTAAGACGTCCGGGAGTAGCCACGATGATTTGTACACCCTTTCGCAAACGGTTTATCTGCTGATCTATGCGCGCACCGCCATAGACAGCAAGGACATTCATTTTAGGGATAAATTTAGCGTATGCTTCAAGATCTTTTGCCACCTGAATGCAAAGTTCACGTGTCGGACAAAGTACCAATCCTTGAGTCTGACGTTTTGAAGGGTTGGCCCATTGAATTAATGGAATACCAAATGCTGCAGTCTTCCCTGTTCCTGTCTGTGCTAAACTGACAAGGTCAGTCTGTTCCTGAAGCATCAGAGGAATTACTTTTTCCTGAACGGGTGTTGGTTCGTCAAATCCAAGTGTTGAAAGAGCTTGGAGGATATTGTCGTTGATGCCTAATTCTTTAAAATTTTTCATAATCATTCCATCCTGATTAAGAGATCCTAAAAATAAAAAACTGCGCAAGTCTAATCAGGAAGACTGCACAGTTGTTACTTGCATTT
>DAOWDZ010000171.1 GCA_030638765.1 Desulfocapsa sp. | reverse complement strand
GACCCTCCAAGAATTTTCTCACGAATGACAGGAGCTGATCGAACCACGCCATCGAGCACAATAGCCATTCGTTTACCCACGTTTTCTTCAGTGAGTTTGGCAAATACTCTGCCGCCCTTTGATGTGAAATCAATGGAAACATAGGGCTCATTGAACTGGTTGGAGATTCTAACTTGCGCGTTCTTAACCATTTCTCCTGTCATCAGGATTTGCTGGTCAAGAAGGATCGGGCGGATGATTTCTTTACCGGTGGTCGTATCCGTATCTTTTTCTATGAAAATTTTAGTATTTTCCGGAAGTCTGTTTTGCAGGGCCTGGTTAAGTTTAATCAGTTCTGCACGGTCAGACCAGGTTCCGTTCCATTGTCCGATGTTAAGGGCTTCATTAGCGAGAAGACCAATATTAATACCGGCGGAATCTGCGACTTTTTTGAACTCAAGCTGAGCCGTCTCGCCAAGGAGTTTCAGGGCGCGCTTTGGATCTTTGACACCGGGGAGCTGTACTACTATTTCTGCCTCTCCCTGACGAATAATTACCGGTTCGGCAACACCAAACTGATCGATTCTGTTTCTGATAATCTCAAGGGATTGCTCCACGGCATGGGTACGGATGAAATCAATCTCAGACTGTTTCAGGGTGACGGTAATTTTAGGAAAAGAGCCCTCTTTAGCGTCGACCTTGACGTTGATCTCCTGGAAGGTGTCTTTTACTATTGTGTTTACGGTCTCAACTGCTCCAGAGTTGGGAAGAGTAAACAGGACAACTCCTGTGTCGGATTTTGTTCGTACAGCACTGATCCCTTGTTCTTTGAGAAGGTCTTTCAACTCATTGGCTGCAAGTTCCAGTGAATCTTCTTCTGCTTTGTCAAGATTGACCTGAAGAACAAGGTGCATTCCACCTTGGAGATCAAGGCCGAGCCGCAATCCTTCCGGAGCCATGTACTTTTGCCACCAGTCAGGAGTGGAGTCATAGAAAGAGGGGATAATGGTAACAATGGAGAGTGCGATCAGAAAAATAAGCGCAGAAATTTTCAGCTTTATTGACGTATTCATTCAGTTTCCCGGAAGAAAAATACTACTCGTTGATTTTAGAAGATAATTTAATTGAATAAAGATTTAGCGATTATACTGTACTGCTTGAATCTTGCAAGGTTTCGCCATTATTTTTTCTGTTAATGGTGGATGCGTGACAGGCTGCGCCAAATCCATTATCGATATTGACCACGGCAAGGCCTGGGGCACAACTGTTGAGCATACCTAAAAGGGCTGTGATTCCGCCAAAACTTGTCCCGTAACCAATTGATGTCGGTACCGCTATCACCGGGCAGCGACACATTCCGCTCACCACACTAGGCAGTGCGCCTTCCATACCGGCGACTACAATAATGACAGATGCTGTGGCGATGGCTTCCTGGTGATTGAAAAGACGATGTAGACCTGCAACTCCGGTGTCATAGTGTGTAGTAACAGGGTTGCCCAGTGCCTGTGCTGTTACTTTTGCCTCTTCTGCCACTGGAATATCTGAGGTTCCGGCACAGAGTATAAGGATGTTTCCCCGTGTTTGTGCTGGTTGAGGTGGCTGTATGTTACAGGAGAGCATTTTTGCCTGTTTGTGCCAGGAAATTTCCGGAAGAGCTTCTGTTATTTGATATGCTTTTTCAGGGTTTATGCGAGTGGCGAGAAAGAGTGTTTGCTGGCGCAGGAATGTTTTTGCAATGCAAATGATCTGCTCGCTGCTTTTTGATTCACCATAGATCACTTCAGGAATACCGGTTCTGAGGCTGCGATGGTGGTCTATGCAGGCATCTTTTATGGATTCTCCAGGCATCAGGCGAAGCTTGTCCATGGCATGTTCAATGGAACAATCTCCCCGTTGCACTCCTGTCAGGAGTTTTTGTATGCTATCTTGATTCATGTGTTGCCAGTTTAAAGTGGAAAGTTGATGGTGAAAAGTTTAAAGTATCATGATAGCAAAGTAAGGTAAAGTTTTCGTAGTATTATAATCTATAATTTAAGGAGTTTTCGGAATGAGTGATGCCGCACTTCCATCCTATATCCAATATTTACAGAAGGGAATCAGTTATCCACATGCCGCTGTTGATGTTCGTCTGGTACAGACCCATATATCCTTTGTCCTACTTGCGGGGGAGTATGTTTATAAATGGAAAAAACCCGTTGATTTCGGATTCTTGGATTTTTCAACTCCTGAAAAAAGAAAATATTATTGTGAACAGGAGCTGGAATTAAATCGTAGACTCTGTCCTGATCTTTATGAGGAGCTGGTTACCATCAATAAAGATGGAGGCAGTTTTTCTCTAAATGGTGAGGGCGAGATTGTCGAATATGGAATCAGAATGGCAAGAATGCCCGAAGAACGGATGATGGGCAGAGTGGTGGCACAGGGAGAACTGACCAAAGCTCACCTTGATGATATCATTGACCAGCTGGTTCCCTTTTATGAGGCGGCAGCAGGTGATGCAGAAATTAAGGATTTTGGAAAGGCTGATTCCGTAGCAGTTAATGTCCTTGAAAATTTTGAACAGACTGAAGGATTTGTCGATCAGGGCGCTGTAACGAGAGCCCAGTTTGAGACAATCGTGAACTATTCAAAAGAATTTCTGAGTCATGAGGATCGCTTTCAGGCACGAATTGATGCTGGAAAAATCAGAGATTGTCATGGAGACATGCATTCCGCTAATATTTGTCTGTCTGATCCTGTGTATATCTTTGACTGCATAGAGTTTAATGAGCGGTTCCGCTATACCGATGTGGCAGCAGACGTTGCCTTTCTTGCGATGGATCTTGATTTTCACGGCGAGAGTGAGCTTGCTGATTATTTTATAAAAGAGTTTGTCGCAAAATCATCTGACCCTGCCCTTATGGAGATGTTGAATTTCTATAAATGCTACCGCACCTATGTTCGTGCCAAAATTGCACTGTTTACTGCAAGTGATCCGGCAGTGGATGAAAATGCCAAAGCCAGCCTGATTGAACAGGCTAAAAAGCATTTTATGCTGCCAGAAAAGTATGCGACAGCCTGAGAATCTTCTCGTTGTATTTTTCGGAATGATTGCCACTGGTAAAAGTTATCTTGCTTCTGCCTGGGCAAGTCAGTATGGATTACCCTATTACAATTCAGACAGAGTCCGTAAGGAGCTTGCGGGTATTGCTCCTGAAACTTCTCAAAAGGAAGATGTCGATGGTGGTATTTATTCTTCGGAATTCAGCAGGCGTACCTATGACACGTTGATTGAGCATGCTGTGTCTCATTTTAAGGCCGACGTACAGGCTTCAGTTGTGCTCGATGGATCTTATCAGTCAATGGTTGAAAGGGATCTGCTGCGAAAACAGCTTGCTAATCAGGTAAGAATAGTTTTTGTACACTGTTTCTGTTCAGAAAAAGTGGTGCAGGAACGCTTAGAAATTCGTGCAAATGATCCTGCTGCCGTCTCAGATGGAAACTGGGATATTTATTGTTCTCAGAAAAAACGAGCAGAACCCATTACAGATACGGAACAGGTAATCGAAATAGATACCGGTGCCCCAGTGGAAGAGCTTGTGAAGAGAGTTACTGCAAAAATAAACCGCTGAGGAAACCCTTAGTTAATTTGATAGAGGTAGGTATGGCAACACGAATATATATATTACACTTTCCCAAAGAAACCAGTAGTGAGCCTAATATCTATCAACTGGTTAAACAGTATGACGTAGAGTTTAATATTCTGAAGGCTGACATCCTCCCCCAACGGGATGGCGTGATGATTCTGGAACTGAAAGGGCCGCAGGAGAAGGTGAAAAAAGGTTTAGATTATTTGAAAACCTTTGGCGTTAAAGTAAAACGACTGGCCGCGGCCATTAATAGAGATGATGAAAAGTGTTTCCAATGTGGTGCCTGTACCGGGATCTGTCCCGTGGGCGCACTGTATATCAAACGTCCCTCCATGGAAGTTGTCTTTGATGCCGACAAGTGTACCGGATGTTCGCTTTGCGTGCCGGTTTGTCCTGTAAGAGCAATGGAAGTGTCACCTTTCTCTGAGGCTGTTGCAGAGGCTGCGGCAAAGAGTGTCACCTGACAATGGTAGTTTTTTAAGGTGAAGGTTTGGGTGGATGCTGATGCCTGTCCCGTGGTGATTAAGGAAATCCTATTTAAGGCTGCTGAGCGTACTGGGGTACATGTTACTCTTGTTGCGAATCAGTCAATGCAGATACCGCAATCTTCCTGTGTTTCGTTTGTTCTCGTTGGTGCAGGGCCGGACATTGCGGATAAGGAAATAGTAAAACGGCTCGATGCCGGTGATCTGGTAATCACAGCAGATATTCCACTGGCATCAGATGTTATCGAAAAAGGTGGTCATGCGTTGAATCCGCGTGGTGAATTGTACAGTGTTGATAACATCGGCTCACGTCTCAGTATGAGAAACTTCATGGATGAGCTTCGTTCTGATGGCGTGGATACTGGTGGACCTCCGGCTCTTGGTCATGGAGACAGGCAGGCATTTGCGAATCAGTTAGATACGTTCCTGGCAGGTTTTGCTGTGAAAATAAAACGTCGGAAGACTTCTCCGCCTCCCTGGTAGTCCAAGGTAAAATAAAGGCACCCTAAAAACAGTTGAGAGTATTTTGCAAAAGAGAAAGAAATTTAAAAGTCCTCCAAAAAGATTTCAGCCCAAGGGGCTTCCTGTTCTCTATGAAGACCATGATATTCTTGTCGTGGACAAGAGAAGTGGGCTTCTTACCGTGAGTAATGGAAAGGATAAAGAAAATACCGCCTATTACAAGCTGACGGACTATGTTCGTAAAGGGAATAAAAAATCCAATAATAGGATATTTATTGTCCATCGCCTCGACAAGGAGACTTCGGGGGTAATTGTTTTTGCAAAAACTGAGAAAGCCAAGCGTGTTCTTCAGGATCAGTGGCAAACCTTCACTAAAAAATATGTTGCTGTGGTTAATGGGATATTGTCAGAAAAAGAAGGAGTTATCACGTCCTATCTGGCAGAAAACAGTATTCACAAAATGTATTCTGTTAAAGATCCGGATAAAGGGAAGTTTGCAAAAACAGGCTATAAAGTTTTGAAAGAGTCTGAGAAGTACAGTCTGCTTGAGGTTGACCTGATGACAGGACGTAAAAATCAGATTCGTGTTCATTTCGCTGACAATGGTCATCCCGTTGCCGGTGATAAAAAGTATGGTGAAAGGGGGAACATTAAACGGTTAACTCTTCATGCAGCTTCTCTTAATCTGATCCACCCCTTAACGGGCATTGAGATGACCTTTGAGGCAAAGGTTCCAGGCTATTTTTATTCTTTGGTTTCTTCACGTGGCTGAACAACAGGTAAATAATCCACTTCACGGGGTTACTCTTGAGAAGATGATTGTAACATTAGTTGGATGGTATGGATGGGAGAAATTAGGGAAATGGATTCCTATCAAGTGTTTCAACAATAACCCGTCTGTAAAGTCCAGCCTTAAGTTTTTACGAAAGACCCCCTGGGCCAGAATGAAGGTGGAAAATTTGTATCTTGTTACTCTTCAAAAGAAACAGAAAGATAAACGATAATATCATTGGTGCTTGTCTTTTGAAATATTACACAGAAAGGCTCAAGAAAAATTCCAGGTTCTGATTCGAATAATACTCACAAGGAGAAGTGCAATGTCAGGATGTTCAAGTTGCGGTACCGCAGACAAGAATGGGCCACAGGGTGGTCCATTTTCAACAGGTCGTGAACTCGTAGAATTTGTTTATAATGCACATGGTGGAACTGTCAGAGATCAATTAATAGATGGCGGTGGCTATGAGACGATCTGTCAGGGTTGTGGTGCTAAATTTACCCTGACAACATTTGTTGGGAAATGCCCGGAATGTGACGGTGTACACGCAATAGCTCCGGTTCACAGAAGTGCAGAGCATATTCAGTTTGCAGGAAAAGAATTCAGCTTTTAATTTCTGTTTTCGGCAGGAGGTTAGTTCTTTGAGGATGGAGCGGTAGCTGCTCCATCCTTATCAGAACTAAACAGAGTCCAATCCGGCAGGAGTGTGTCCTTAAACCAGGCAGCAAGATGGAACCCCGGAGGATTGCCGGCTTCAAGGCGTTTTAAAAGATTTTTCGCCTTGGCGGTGATGGTTGCTTCCGGGTAGGTTTTTATAAGATAGTTAAGGCGAGTTTGGGCCTCTTCGTATTTCTCAGTTCTGAGATAGAATTCAACAACAAAATATTCATGATTTACCAGGAATTCATTTGCTGCTTTTATTCTGCTTTTTGATTCGTTGGTATAAGGCGAATTTGGGAATGCACGGAGAAGTTTTGAGAATTCCCTGATAGCATTATCAGCACCATTGGTATCACGATCAACACGATCAATCTGTTGATAGTGGCACATGGCAATCTGGTACATTACGTAGGGAATGGCCTCGTTGTCGGGGTGCTCCCCTTCAAATTCACCATAGAGCATGAGTGCTTCCGAGTAATCTTCCAGGTAATAGTTACTGTCAGCGCCCTTGAGTCGAGCCAGCATCGCTTCTGGGCTGAAGGGGGCGTAATCAAGGATTTCGTTAAAAAACTTCCGTGCTTTGTAATATTTTCCGTTGGAAAATTCTTCCATTCCTTTCCCAGCCAGAGTTTGTGTGGAAAGGCGTATATCCTCTTCGTCGTCACCTTCAAAGAGTGAGCCGATACTGGCGCAGCCTCCTAGTGAGAAGAGTAACGCTACGATCATAAATGTATTGACGGAAAAATGTACTGATGATGGTTGGAAACCGGTATTGAAGCGGGAAATCATATGATTTAACTCAGCTGAGATTTGTGAGATAGTGCTCGGCGGCTAGAACAGCGGTGGCACCTTCTCCCGCTGCATTGATTACCTGCCGTACTTCTTTACTGCGAATATCACCAGCAGCCATGACGCCAGCTACTGCTGTTCGTGTTTCAAGATCTGTGGGGATAAATCCTCCCTCATCGGCTTGTAGAATATCAAGGGGCAGCATTTCGTTATTAGGCAGTACTCCAACAAGGACAAAAACCCCATCGACCTTTAATATTGATTTTTTACCATCATTGTCCACAAGGTGGAGTTCTTCAACACCGTCTTGTCCGGTGATCGCGGTTGCGTTGCTATTCCAGATAAAATCAAGTTTTGGGTTTGCAAAAGCTTTTTCCTGGACAACTTTTGTGGCACGCAGTTCGTCACGACGATGAATCAGGGTAACTTTATCCGCAAATTTTGTGAGATGCGACGCTTCCTGCACGGCGGTATTACCTCCTCCCACTACTGCTACATTCATATTGCGATAAAATGGAGCATCGCAAGTGGCACAGTAAGATACGCCTTTTCCGGTAAGTTCTTTCTCCCCGGGAATACCAAGGGCGCGCGGTTTGGCACCGGTGCAGATGATCAGGGTGTCACAGGTGAGGGCGGGGCTATCCTCAAGTTCAAGATGTTTTATTGTTTTTGTGAGATCCATGGAAACGACATTGCCGAATATGGAATTCAGCTCAAAGCGTTTAGCCTGCGCACTCATTTTTTCGGCGAGATCGAAACCGGAAATTCCATCTGGAAAACCGGGATAGTTGTCAATCCAGTCGGTGAGAAGTACCTGGCCGCCTTCTGCCCCCTTCTCTATAAGAAGGTGGTCCATTCTGGCTCTTGCGGCGTATAAGCCAGCTGTCAGTCCGGCAGGGCCGCCACCTAAAATAATTAATGTATAATGAGTTTTTGTCATGAAATATGAACGCTTAGGGAGTGCAGCAGTCACCTGTGTTTTCTGTAAAAGAATTTGCAGAAAACACGGGTGATTTGGTTTGTTTATAAAGCTTTTTCAATAAGCTCGATGAGTTGGGCTTTGCCAACAGCACCAGTTACCTGGTCAACTGTTTCGCCACTTTTAAAAAGAATCAGAGTTGGAATAGCACGAATATTAAATTTTCCTGGAGTTTCAGGGTTGTCATCAACATTCATTTTAACAATGGTGAGTTTTCCTTCATATTCATCAGCAAGAGCTTCAACGACAGGGCCAATAGCTTTGCAGG
Organism: Desulfocapsa sp.; assembly: GCA_030638765.1. The sequence continues at coordinate 1,803 of DAOWDZ010000171.1, read as the reverse complement.
GACCACACCAAGGGGCCCAGAAATCTACAAGACAGGGTGTGTCGGAACCGGTTACGGATGCAAAATCAGCATCACTGACATCTTTTATTTTATCACTGGCCATTATGTTTCTCCAATCTGGATAGAATTTTTGAGCGTTACGAGCTCTAAAAAATTAAGAATAATCTTTTTATATCAATTTTTGAATTTTTGTAATGTACTCTCTGCTGTTTTTCATGACAAGAAAAATATGAGAAGAATCAGAGCCATTTTCAATCTATTGCAGCATACAATGTGTACTAACAATAAAAGGTCAAGGGAGGGAAGCTGTTTGACAGTTTTTTATAACTCATGGTATATTCTTTTCTCAATTTAAGAATTGAGTCCCTTCTGTGCGAACAGTGAGGCCTGTTAACAGAATAAATTAGAACGGAGTGAAAATGAATACTACTGTTTCCGGAAAAATGTTTGAAATGGCGAAAAAAGTAATTCCTGGTGGAGTGAACAGTCCAGTACGGGCCTGTCGTTCGGTAGGGTGTGATCCTGTTTTTATTCAAAAGGCAAAGGGATCAAAAGTATATGATGTGGATGGCAATGAATACATTGATTTTGTCTGCTCATGGGGACCGATGATACATGGTCATGCCCCGGATGAAATTATAGAAGCTGTAAAAGAAACCGTGGGTGATTCCACTTCATTTGGTGCTCCAACCACAAAGGAAATGGCTTTGGCTTCCATGGTTGTTGAGGCTGTTCCATCCATTGAAAAGGTTCGTTTTGTAAACTCCGGTACAGAGGCCACAATGAGTGCGGTGCGTCTTGCCAGAGGGTATACCGGCAAAGATGTTATCGTAAAATTTGATGGCTGTTATCATGGTCATGCCGATTCTTTTTTGATCAAGGCAGGTTCTGGTGTGATAACACTTGGTATACCAGGGAGTCCCGGAGTTCCTGAAGATATAGTAAAAAACACAATTTCGATTCCCTATAATGATGATGAGGTTCTCGAACAGACTCTGAGGGCTAAAGCTGACAAAATTGCCTGTGTTATTGTTGAGCCGGTTGCAGGAAATATGGGTTGTGTTGCACCATCAAAAACATTTTTACAGAAGTTGCGAGAGCTCACCGCAGAGCTTGACATAGTACTCATATTTGATGAAGTGATTACTGGTTTTCGTCTTGCCTATGGTGGGGCTCAGGAATATTACAATATCATGCCTGATCTTACCTGTCTTGGAAAAATTATTGGTGGTGGCCTGCCAGTTGGAGCATATGGTGGGAAGGCTGAGATTATGGATCTGATTGCACCGGATGGTCCCGTGTATCAGGCAGGAACCCTTTCAGGGAATCCACTGGCGATGGCGGCGGGAATTGCTAACTTGAAATTGTTGAGTCGGGAAAATTTCTATAAAGAGCTCAATGAAAAGGCAGAGTTTTTTGCTGATGGTCTGAATAAAGCTGCCGGGGCAGCAGGTATTCCAGTTACTTTAAACAGGGTTGGCTCACTGATGACTGGATTCTTTACAGAGAGTCCGGTGACTGATTTTAATTCAGCAATGAAGTCGGACGCAGATCGCTACGGAGTTCATTACAGACAGATGTTGAGTGAAGGAATTTATTTGGCTCCGTCACAGTTTGAAGTTGCATTTATCTCCGCGGCTCATGGTGAAAAAGACCTCGAAAAATGTCTAAAAATGACTGAATGGTCATTCAAAAAGTTGGCCTGAAAGTGAAAAAAATCGTTGACTTTGGTAGGTAGGCATGATAACAAAAATGACTGATTGTCATATGATTTTCAGACCCTTGAAAGGTGGCGGTCGAAAT
>DAOWDZ010000070.1 GCA_030638765.1 Desulfocapsa sp. | reverse complement strand
GCAATATTCTCCACGACGTTATCCTCAAAATATTTGTCATTAAAAGAGTTAATCCCTTTAACGGTACCGAGGTCTCCATTCATGATGGTACCACCTGGAAGATCAAATTTCGTGGCCTTGGTATCCAGCACCATATCCGGTACTGCCATATAGTTTTTGACTCCGGCTCCGTAGGGAAGCCAGTCTTTATACAAAGCACCAACAGCCACCACATCCGGCAGATAAACCTGCTGTATAAACCCTCTAACATCCTGAATAAGCTCTTTAATTCGAAACAAACGCTCCATGTTCAGTGCAGAATCACTGTCCGGATTAATTGCAGCTGTCACACCACCAACGGAGAGATTTTGAATATGCGGATTCTTTCCTGAAATAATACCAAGAGCCTGGGTAGCCTTTCGCTGATAATCGAGCGATTCAAGATAATGAGAAACTGCCATCAGGTTGGCTTCAGGTGGAAGCTTCATGGCGGGATGTCCCCAATAACCATTTGCAAAGGGGCCAAGTTGTCCACTATCCACCAGTGCCTTTACTTTTCCCTGTACTGCAGCAAAACGTTTGGCGCTGTTATTTGGCCAATCTGACAGTGAATTTGCAAGTGCCGCAGTCTTTTTCGGGTCAGCAGACAGTGCAGAAACCACATCAACCCAATCGAGTGCTGAAAGAACATAAAAGTGAACAATATGATCCTGCAAAGCATGAATGGCCATGACAATATTACGGATATATTGAGCATTTATAGGAATTTCAAGCTTAAGAGCATTTTCCACGGCCCGAACAGAAGCCAGTGCATGCACCGTTGTACACACTCCGCAAATTCGCTGGGTAAAAAGCCAGGCATCTCGAGGATCACGTCCTTTAAGAATGGTTTCAATACCACGCCACATCTGACCCGATGACCAGGCCTTGGTTACCTTGCCTCCATCCACTTCAGCATCTATTCGTAAATGACCCTCAATTCTGGTTATGGGGTCTATGGTTATTCTCTGAGCCATTGTATCCTCTCAATATAATTGCTTAGGTTATAAGACTAAAATTATTCCTTATCCTTTCCCTTCAGTACTGATTTTCCGATACCAACAGCTGCATGAATGGCAGCTCCTGCTGCCGCCACACCAAGAATTTTCGTCCCTGCACTATCAATATCAGTCACAATCCCGGTTCCGGGAATGGATACATTCGGTAATCTTTCATAGAAAGGAGTCATCGAATCCCAGAAATTTGGCTCCGTACATCCCACACAGCCATGCCCCACAGACACGGGCCAAACGCCTTCATCATTAAAACGAACAGAAGGACAGTTGGAGAAAGTCTCGGGTCCCTTACAACCAACTTTATACAAACAATAGCCGTTTTTGTGGCCGTAGTCGCCGAACTCTTCAGCAAAACGTCCCTCATCAAAATGAGCCCGACGTTCACAATGATCGTGAATTCTGCGACCATAGGCAAAAAGAGGACGACCAAGATTGTCACATTTTGGTAGACGTTTAAAAGTCAGGTAGTGAAGAACTGTGCCAAGAAATGTCACAGGATTTGGAGGACAACCCGGAAGATTAAGAATGGGAACACCGGAAAGCAAATCTCCCACACCCTTAGCACCTGTTGGATTAGGAGCTGCAGCCTGAATCCCGCCAAAGGAAGCACAGGTTCCAAGAGAGATCACAGCTGCCGCCTTAGGGCCAATATCTGCCAGAATATCCATGGCGGTACGCCCTGCAATCTTACAGTAAATACCGTTATCAGCAGTCGGAATAGCTCCTTCAACCACAAGAATAAATTTACCAGCATTTTTCGCAACAGAATCATGGAGACTTTTTTCAGCCTGATGACCGGATGGAACCATGACAGTCTCATGATAGTCCAGTGATATAACATCCAATATCAGACGACCAATATCCGGATGAGATCCTCGTAGAAGACTCTCCGTACACCCGGTGCATTCCTGAAAATGAAGCCAGATAACAGTCGGCCGTTGAGCGGCTTCAGCTGCCTCCAGCAATTTAGGTATCATTGCCTCCGAGAGGCCAAGTGCTGCTGCAGCAAGAGTACAGCTTTTGATAAAACCGCGCCTGCTGACACTGGAACTCAATTCCACGTTACCTGCCTGGTCTTTCATTTTCTTCTCCTTCAATGACCCCAATGGCGATTCATGACAATCACTTTTCACGATCTCTTCAAGTCGAAAAGGGGCTTTTTCAACCTAAAGTCTTCAATACCCTTCACAACGACAGTATCTGATACTCCTTTCATAAAGCAAACAAAAAAGGTTCGGGAAAGACAATAATCACAAGGCTAAGTATAAATAATTTTTATACATCTATTACATTAAATACTTAAATTAAGGTGTTTTTATTAAAACATTTCATTATACTTTCAGTTCATGGTAACCTTTTACAAGGTTGAATATTCTAATATCGTCAGGAGAAATACTATGCGAATTTCCATTGCAAAAAGTTTTCGTTTTAAACTGATTGCCCCCATTGCCATTGCCCTGCTTATTATGATCACAAGTGCAATTGTCTTTACGGTGGTCAGCCAAAATAGCAGCAATGAACAGCTCCATAAACAAGTTGTCGACTCTTTCAAAGCGGTTGAAGACACCATTGGGGAAGACCTGAGTCAGTTAGCCACACAACTTGACACTAAGCTAAAATCCATGAAGATGCAGACGTCGAGTGCGCTTGAAGCGTCTTCCAGTGAAACACTTGAAGAAACGGCAAACTCTGTTCAGGGTGATCTGCGTACAATTCGGAGACAGGGTGGCGATGACATGGTACAGCTCATGGCTCTTGTTGCCTCTAACAGTGTTGTTACCAAAGATTTTGCTTCATTAAACAGCTATGTTCGCAGCGCTCACCGTAATCCTGAGCTGATTTTTATATTTTATCGGGATAAAAACGGAAAACCTCTTACCCGTTATTTAAATCGTAAAAATGCAAAGCTCAAATCCATGCTGCCAAAGGGACGCCCCGATATTGCGAAAATTATTCAGGCAGGAAAGGACGATCCCAATGTTCTTACTTTAACTCAAGAAATCAAATCTGAAGGTGACCCTGTCGGCAGTGTAAGCCTTGCCATTGATATGACAGAGGCAAGAAAAAATGCTGAAGCTTTAAAAGAGGATTTTAATGACCTGATTGCGCAAAATAGTGAGCAGATTGACTCCATTCTTGGCAAAGAATCCAAGACAATTAGCGACGACCTTCAGCATGTAATTGCTCAAGTAAAACAAAAGATTGGTGAAAACGCAGGAAAAACTATCAGTGAGATCACAACAAGAAATCAAAGTTTAGGAGCTCGAACACGTACTCTTTTCAGCATTGGTTCCATAATAGGTTTTATTATACTTCTCACTTTCCTCTTCCTCAACGCCAATTCTATTCTAAAACTCCTTGGCGGGGAGCCTGAAGATATGGTGCAGCTTGCAAAACGAATTGCGAGCGGCGATCTCAGTGAATACAAAAGTGCAAAAACAGTCCCCGGAAGTCTCCAGGCCACACTGCAGGAAATGACAGCAAACCTCCGCACCCTGATTGGTAATATTGTGGGCGAAGGTCGGGCTCTTACAGCAACTTCCACAGAACTTGCACTTGCAGCTGAAGACATGACCGGTGGTGCGGAGCAATCTGCTGCCAAAGCCGATACAGTGGCTGCTGCCACCGAAGAAATGAGTGCCAACATGGAAACCGTCACCATGGCCAGTGAACAGGCAGCTCAAAATGTAAATGTTATGGCCAACGCCATGGAAGAGATGTCTTCAGCTATCAATGAAATTGCTGAAAACACTGAACGCGCAAATTCCATGACCCTAGAAGCAGTGGGCTACGCTAAAAGCTCTTCTGAAAAAGTGAATCTTCTTGGATCAGCTGCAAAAGAGATCAGTAAAGTGACCGAAGTCATCACTGAAATTTCTGAACAAACCAATCTTTTAGCTCTCAATGCCACCATCGAGGCAGCAAGGGCAGGTGATGCAGGAAAGGGATTTGCAGTTGTTGCCAATGAGATCAAAGAACTTGCAAAACAAACAGCTGAAGCCACGCGTGAAATAAAAAGTAAAATTGAATCCATTCAGTCATCCACCAATGAAACGGTGAGTGAGATAACTGAAATCAGCAGAGTGATAGACAGTGTAAACGAAATCGTTTCAACCATCGCCTCGGCCGTGGAAGAACAATCTGTCACAGCCTCTGACATCTCAGGAAATGTAAATGATGCCGCTAACGGTATCAGTGAAGTTAACGAGAATGTCTCTCAGGCATCCATGGTTTCAGGAGAAATTGCAAAGGATATCGTTGAAGTCAGCAATGTCTCTAAAGAAGCACAGGAAGGCAGTAGTCGTTTACAGGAAAGTGCGGAATATCTAAAAGAAATTGCAAATACCATTAACAGTGAAACCGGTCGTTTTGATCTTGGCGATACAAAAGATCTCAAAGTAAAAAGCCATGGTAAAACACTTTCCGGCCCACTATTGAGATGGAGTCCTTCCCTTTCCGTTGGACTGAACTCTATTGATGATCAGCACAAGATTCTCGTTGAGCTTATCAATGAACTCTACCAGAAAATGCATGGCAATTCTGCCCAGGCCGCCATTGGTACTGTTCTTGGAAAACTGATCAATTATACTGAAACTCATTTTAAATTTGAGGAAGATCTTTTTGCAAAGCATGGCTATGAAGAAAAAGCAGAGCACATGACTATCCACCGTACTTTAGTATCACAATTGGTTGATTTTCAAAAAGAGTTCAAAACGGGACAGTCTGACATTTCACTGGAACTGATGGAATTTCTTAAAGACTGGCTCATTAATCATATCAAGAAAACTGATACCAAATATGTGCCGTTTCTTAAAAGTAAAGGAGTATCGTAAGGCGGTATATACTACTTTTTAAAACCGAAAATCCCCTGCTTCTTTGACGAGAAAGCAGGGTTAAAGCCTTTTTTGCGGTTTCCACGCCCTTTGGAACGGGAATGTTTTGTCTTGTCTACCTGATGTTCCTGTTTTAATGGCACAAGATGGATATCAGCCTGATCTCCAGTGAGAGATTCTGAATACAATTCACAAAACAGCAAGCAGGATTTGTAATAACTCTTCTTTTTAAGCCACTTAGGCCACGAATTATTTTCAAGATAGTGAAGAAACTGAGGCAGGTTTGAAAGAAGAGTAACCATTTGCTGACGAATGGAACGCCGTAAATTCAATTGCACTCCAAGCTCTCTATCCAGATGCTCACGCATAATTTTCGAAAATCTAAATGCCGCTGCACCCTTGAGTCGCTGATTCACCAGATCAAATTTTGCATTCGCCCAGGGAACAAGCAGCATTGCCAGTAAAAAATCATTGCTCAACCCCCTGTTACCTGACTCTTTAGCGACATTAGAACTCCGGTCAATCACTCTGGCAAGAGCCATCAACTGCTCACGATATGGAAGTTCATCGGTGGCTTCCTTTTTTGAAAGCGGTTTTTTATACAAAACAAAAATACCAAAAAATAGCTCTGAGTCCAAAGCAAGCTTCAGCCATTGAGCCAAAGCACCACTGTGTAAATCCTTAAAAAATTCATCCCTGATGCGTGAAGGCGGACACAAAAGAAGCTTCTCATGATTGGCACAGATTGCATTCCAACTTTCGGGGGCAATCGAGAAACCAAGCCTTCCGGCATGTCTGATTGCCCGAATCATCCGTACCGGATCTCTGGTTATACGCCGTTCCGGTTCTCCGACAAACTGTATGATCGATTTATCCAGATCATTAATCCCATCCACATAGTCAATGATAGTATTATTCTCGATTTCATAAAACAGTCCATTTACAGTGAGGTCACGACGCAGGGCATCTTCCCATAAACTTCCATAAGTATTATTGGGGGCAAGAACTGCATCCGGGCCATCAATATCAAACTCACTAAGAGAACGGAGGGTTGAAACTTCAATTTCCTTACCGCCAAAAAACACCTGTACCAGGCGAAAACGTCTGCCAATGGTACGACTGTTTCGAAAGAGTTTTAGAATCTGACCGGGTCTGGCATCGGTGGAAATATCAAAATCCTTAGGCGATTTCCCAAGAAAGAGATCACGCACTCCACCACCGACGAGATAACCGGCATAACCGTTATCACGTAGTACCCGCAGCACTTTCATGGCATCTCTATCAATCATATGATGACGGATGGGATGGTCATCTATGGTAATAATTCGTGGATCGCTAGGCAGGGTCATGGGCGGGAGATATTAATTTCATTAAACAATTTTCTATTGGTTAAACTCACAATATGATAATGACTTGCTTCCCACTATTTGTCAAGGAACATACATAACAGAAAAGCTCTACTCTCCCTTTCTAAAATCATATTTCCACAAAATAATGGCAACTTATCCCTGATAATCGGATTTTTCCATACAATGACCGCATATACTTGACATTTTCCTGTAATTACGTTTTATTTCATTCTTTTTGGTATAGAATTTTCTGGAGGAATTGTAGTGAAGATCTCGACCCTAACCGGATTTAAAGACATCGTACCCGATGAAGTGCAGTTGTGGCGAAAAGTTGAAAAAAATGCCCGTAATATTTTTTCACGTTTCAACTTCTCTGAAATCCGGATGCCAATACTCGAAAAAACAGAGCTTTTTTCCCGTTCCATTGGTGAGGCAACTGATATTGTTGAAAAGGAAATGTACACCTTTGTCGACCAACAGATCACCATGCGCCCGGAAGCTACGGCGTCCCTGCTCAGAGCATATATCCAACATGGATTACACGTTCAGAAACCTGTCCAGCGCCTCTTCACCATCGGCCCCATGTTTCGTCGCGAACGCCCCCAGAAAGGACGTTTACGCCAGTTTCACCAGATGGACATCGAAGTACTTGGAACACCCAATCCCAGAGTTGATGCGGAACTTATGGCCATGGGAGCCATGCTTTTTGATGAACTCAGTATAAACGTAAGTCTTGAAATAAACT
>DAOWDZ010000115.1 GCA_030638765.1 Desulfocapsa sp. | reverse complement strand
TTATTCTTGCTTTGAGTCTGATGTTTTCTGCGCGCAATTCAAGATGCTCAACAGCTTTTTCTAATATGAGCTGTATTTCAGCAGTTTTAAAAGGCTTTGTGATGAAATTATAGGCACCTGACTTCATGGCTTCCACGGCATCATCTATGGTGGCATAGGCTGACATCATGATGATAATGGGTTGTTCACTGTCTCCTTCAAGTGCTTTCAGGAATTGCAAGCCATTCATTTTCGGCATCTTCAGATCACAAAGAATTAGTGGGAATGGTGCTTTTTTATGGATTGCAAGAGCTTGCTCACCATTTTCCGCTATGGTAACCAGATAGCCAGCTTTACTGGTAACCACAGAGAGCATATGGCGCATATTTTCTTCATCGTCAATGATGAGAAGACGTGTATTGTTTTTATCGTTCATACATTGAGTTCCTGCACCACATCAGCAACGTTCTTCTGCGACAAGTGGAAGGGTGACAACAACAGATGCTCCCTGGTTTGTGTTTGTGGAAATTCTGATTGTACCACCTGATTTCTTAATAATATTATGGGCTACTGCAAGCCCAAGTCCCGTTCCCTGACCAACTTCTTTGGTGGTAAAGAATGGATCAAAGACAGCATCTCTGTTTTCAGGATTAATACCTGCTCCATTATCACTTAAGGTTATATTAATTTGATCGTTTGAGCTTTCAGTTTCAATACTAATATTTCCGTCTTCATTGTTTGTTGTTTCGTCAATGGCATCGATTGAATTGAGAATACAGTTAAGGAACACCTGGCGTAACCCGTCACTATCAACAATTACTTCACTTCCAGTAGCATTAAGCTTTGTAACGTAATGAACTGGGCGATGTGTTTTTCTCACGCTAACGGTCTTTACTAAATCTTCAAGGAGCGGATGAAGATCAATGGTTTCAACCGAAGATGCCACAGGAGATCTTGAAAGGTCAAGAAGATTTCGTATAAGAGTATTTATGCGATTAAGTTCCTGGGTTGCACGTTCACTAAATGCTTTCTTATCGTCAATACTGAGAGATTCTTCTTTGAGCAGATCGATGTATCCTTGAATTATACCTAAAGGATTTCCAATTTCATGGGCAAGGCCAGCTGAAAGTCTTCCAATTGAAGCCAGTTTCTCAGTCCTGATCATTTCATCCCGATTTCTCTGGAGTTCATCATTTGCCACTTTTAAGGACTTTACAGTTTGACGAAGTTCCTGTTTGTCACCATCTATTCGTGCCACAAGACGATTCAGGCTGAGAGATAGTTGAGTGTACTCTCCTAATCCTTCACTGGATAGAAAAGTTGTGTCATTAATTTCGGTGCGTGAATCTGCGAGTTTTGCCAGTCTTTGAATAGGTTTTATAACCAAATGGACCAAACGTGTGAATCCGATGGTGGTAAAAACAAGAAGGTTGATAACCAGATAGGCAAAGAATATCTTTTGGGCCTGGTTAATTGTCGCTGAAATGTCATCCAGTGAACGGACAAGTCCAATGGATCCACGATTTTTTTCTCCCGGAATAAGTGGGACGGCTATCAGCAGATAATGTTTTGAGAAAAAGAAACCATTCCAGGTCATGCCAGCATAATCTGTGGATTTTTTTGCATGGGTCGCTGAATCTTTTAATAATGGTTTAAGGGAAATATTTTCAGGGCATATGCCGTGGTTTTGAATGGAAGTGTCACTGCTGCTTTGCCATTGCAGGCAGATGATGTCTCTCTCTTGTAAATAATGACTGATTTCTTTGGGTAAGGTCTGGGGATCTTCTGAAATTTCAGTTTGGGTGATGGCGGATGCTGCGAAGTGGAGAAGTTTTGTGTTTGTTTCTGTTTCTTGAGAAATTTCACTTCGTTGCCAGAGCATTAGCATAACAAATCCAAAAAGAAACATGCTGATAAAGAGGAGTACCGAGAGAGTGAGTCCCAGTTGAACTTTTAAGGTATGCATAATCTGGTATTTTAGCAGAAAAAGGCGGAAAGGCAAGGGAATGAAGGATATCTGAAACTCAATAAAATATCTGTTACCCGTTCTTTAAGGCTTAAGCCTGCAATGATCCTTGCCGGAAAAAAAGTTGAGCCAGGAAGAGGTTCTGTTTAATGCCCAGTCTTTTGGAGGGATCGACTTTAAAGTGTGGAAATTATGACAGTCAGGCTCAGGCCCTCTATGAAAACTTCGAACCCAAAAACAGAGCCGTTCGTTGGGGTAAACTTCACAAAAGCCATTGTTGGAACCACCACAGGGGCCATTAATCATTCTTTTTGGGCATCCGGATTGAGGGCAGAGGTAAGAAGATTCAGCTAAAGTACAATCCCCGCACATTTTACAGTGAAATAGAGCTTTTTTGCTGAAATGTTCCACAGAGGTGTAGAGTCGGTGCAGGAAGGTATTATCAAGAGCCTTCATGCTGATTTTTTTGGCAAGTGGGAATAAGAATCCATTTTCAGTAAATACGTGTTTGTGGACAAACTCATTGCCGCTGAAAAGAAAGGGGAGGTTACGACTTTTTGGTTTGTGATTGTCGGTTTTGTACAAATACCAGGTGTCAGGTGCCGGAAAGTGAACTTCTTCTTGTATGGATTCTCTCGTGAATTCTTCTGATTTGTCAAGAAGATATGAGATGGCTGTAAAGTCGAGATCATTGCCGCCGAGGTGAATTCCTGAATATCCCATTACTCGTAAGGCAGTAACCATTTTAGCCGCTCGGTCTAGGCGAGCCTTTTCTCCTCTATCGGTACTTTCTGCTTCATCCTCCATTGTGCGTAGAAGTTTATCAGGGAAGATAACGCCAGGAACACGTCCTTTATTCATAATACGGGCAACGGTGAGGTTTGGGACGAAAACATTGGCCATTACGGGTATGGAGAGATTTTGATCGGATATAAAACGTATAAGTTCCTGATATTTGACGCTGTCATACCCAAGTTGACTGATGACAAACTGGGCTCCGCATTGGATTTTTGTGAGGAGTTTTACATATTGCCAGACTTGTTCAGATTCTAAAGTTTTAAAGGGTGAGGTTACACAGCCAGCAAAGAAATTCATTTTAGAAAGCTCCATTGCCTGGCCCGGGGCACCTTGCTTTACTGTGACATTGTGACGGAGTCGTTCAATAAGAGTTAATAATTGAGTGGAATCAAGATCGAAAACGGGCATTGCCTGTCCTTGGAAGCCATAACGCGGAAAATCGCCACCAAGGACAAGAAGGTTCAGTAAATCATGGCGGTGACATTCGAACAATTGACTCTCTGCCATATTCCGGTTTTTATCTTTAAGGGAAAAATGGAGAAGGGGGGAGAGTCCCATTGCCTGTATGTCAAGTCCAAGTGAAGTTGGAGAAAGTGCTGGATGACCTCCGGGGTTGTCAGTAATGGAGAATGCCTTAATCCTTCCATCTTCCTTAGCAAGTTCCGTAAGTCGCAGGATGTTTTCCAGCCTTTTTCCACCAGATCCACGACCTGGAACCAGTTCATAGGTGATGGTGAACTCATCGTTATTCAGAAGTGAGTCCCGAAATATATTTAATCCCGTCTGAATCATAGTTGCAAATCCCTTTTCTCTTGCGAAATATTTAGGTCAATGGCTACATTGTATACATGAATAATACAAATGAAACAAAAAATCTGGCTATTATCCATGACCTGATGGAAAAGGCAGGGATTGTGAGGGTGAGTAAAAACGAACTTACCATAACAACTCTGTCTGGTGATGGATCCAGTAGGAAGTTTTGGCGGATCACAGCAAATGGCGAGAGCATTTGTCTCGCAGTGGCTCCCCCGTCTTTGACTCAACTGGATCTTGCAGAAGCTCATGCTGCCCGAAGAATCGGTTTACATCTTTTCAAAAAAGGAGTGAGAGTTCCAGAGCAGTATGGTTGGAATGAAGAGCATGGTGTTCTGCTTTTTGAAGATTTTGGCGACACAAAGCTTCATGATTTCGTGACAAATAGTAAAGTAACGGATAGTAGGACAGAGAGTGTTCGGTCCTGGTATACGAATGTTGTTCAGAACCTTGCTGTGATGCAGGTTCAAGGAGCAAAGGGCTTTGATTCATCCTGGTGCTGGGATACTCCACGGTATGATAAGGGGTTGATGCTTGAGCGGGAATCACACTATTTTCTGAGAGCGTTCTGGATAGATTATTTAGGTAATAAAGAACCAAATGGGTTGCAGGAAGAATTTGTTTTGATAGCAGATAAAGCCGCTTCAATTCCAGCCGAATATTTTCTCCATCGTGATTTTCAGTCACGAAATATTATGCTGTATCAAAATGAGCCTTGTTTCATTGACTTCCAGGGGGGACGACTTGGGCCTCTAGCCTATGATGTGGCTTCTCTGCTCCTTGATCCATATACAGCTCTGCCAGCTGATTTTCAAATGGATTTGCTTGATCTTTATCTTGAAAAACTCGAAGAATTAATTGGTGTTGATCGAAAAATATTTATTGATCAATACTATTTGTTGGCTTTACAGCGAAATCTTCAGATAGTGGGTGCCTTTGCGTTCTTAACAAAAAAGCGCAAAAAAGTTTTTTTTAAACAGTTTTTGTGTCCTGCCGTGGAGTCTTTAGGCATTCTTCTGGCAAAAGATTCATTTTTGGAAATGCAAGTTTTAAGGAAGACGGTTACTTCAGCTTTGAGGAGCTTGCCGTGAAAGAATAGAGGGAAGAAGCAGATATTTTGGTACACCCAGTAGGATTCGAACCTACGACTCCCGGATTCGAAGTCCGGTGCTCTATCCAGCTGAGCTATGGGTGCACATTATAAGTACAATGATTAGACAATGCTTCATGCCGCTTTTTATCTAAAATAGTGAAAAACTATTACACCAAACCCTATTTTACCGCAAGCTTTCTTCCATATCTTGTAAAACTTCTCAAGAACCACTTCTGTTGTATGGGGCTTATCATGTTCCTGCTAATCTTATTTGACTTACATACAGCCATTTCATATGATTAGATCATATGACAAATATCCTATAGCTAGAACGTTAGACAATGCTTGAATGCCTTAAGGATTTCAATGGAAAAAAAGAAAAGTTTAGTTGGAATAATTCAGTTTGGCGTATGTCTGTTGACGTCTCTTTCTGTCGTTGCAATTGGTTTTTTATGGCTTAATGACAGTATTAAATATTCTCAAATTCACAAAAAAGAAATCCGCGAAACGTATCTAAATGATCGTAAAAGTGAAATTAAAAAAGAGATTCATCATGTAACGAGATATATTGAACACAAAAGATCCATGTTAGACAAAAGGATACAGGAAAAAGTTCAGAATCGGACTGAAGAAGCTTATCAGGTCGCTCAGCATATATATGAAAAAAATGCAAAAAGTCTGAATATTAGTGAAATTGCAAAATTAATTCACGATGCACTCTATGCTGTCTCATGGAATGATGGTGAAGGATATTATTTTGCTGAAGACATGGCAGGTTTTGAGCGGGTTAATCGTAATAACCCCGAATTAGAAGGCCAAAACATCATCGATATTCAGGATAGTAATGGGAAATATTTAGTAAAAGATATACTGGCTGTTGCCCGATCTGAAGCAAAAGAAGGTTTTTCTACGTATTCTTGGAATAGACCAACATCCCCCGGAAAAAGTGTTTCCAAGGTTTCCTATGTTAAATATTTTCAACCATTGGATTGGGTTATTGGAAATGGTACTTATCTTAACGATGAAGAAAATAGAATAAAGAAGGAAGTCATTGAAAGGATAGAGGATATCAGTCTTGCTGATGGAAGATATATGTTTGTAGGAACTTTAAAAGGAGTTGTGTTGTCGGGTCCCGGTAAAGGAAAAAATATGTGGGATGTGGCCAATGAAAATGGATTGAAAATAGTACAGGATCTTATCGAAAAAAAAAAAAACGGTGGTGGGTTTGTTAACTATGTAATGCCTAAATT
>DAOWDZ010000181.1 GCA_030638765.1 Desulfocapsa sp. | reverse complement strand
TTCCAGAGTCAGCTTATCCAGCAATTTTTTCCTTGATGTCGCCTGTTTTGCCTTGGAAGCATTGGAGGAAAAACGCCTGATAAAATCCTGCAGCTCTTTCGCTTTTGCGGATGCCTTCTTGTTTTCATTCTGTTTTTGCTGCAACACTAATTGACTGGCCTGATACCAGAAATCATAGTTACCGACATAGATGGTAATTTTTCCGAAATCAATGTCTGCAACATGGGTACACACCTGATTGAGAAAATGTCTGTCATGGGAAACGATAATGACAGTGTTTTGAAATCTGTCTAAAAAGTTTTCAAGCCAGGCGATGGAATCAATATCAAGGTTATTTGTTGGCTCATCAAGCAGGAGTACATCCGGATTTCCAAAAAGTGCCTGAGCAAGTAAAACACGTACTTTCTCTCCACCTTCAAGATCTTTCATTTTTTTATGGATAAGTTTGTCTGTGATACCAAGTCCGCTTAACAAAACTGCAGCTTCAGATTCTGCATCATATCCATTTAGCTCATCAACCTCAGCCTCAAGTTCGCCACTGCGGATTCCATCCTCTTCGGTAAAGTCTTGTTTAGCGTACAGAGTTTCCCGCTCGGCCAGTAACTTGTAAAGTCGCTCATGTCCCATGATAACAGTATCGAGTACCTTCACATCATCAAAGGCAAAATGATCCTGCCTGAGCACTGCAATACGTTCACGACTTCCCACGGACACAGTACCATGGTCTGGGTCAAAATCACCCGCAAGAATCTTCAGAAAAGTTGTCTTACCAGCGCCATTGGCACCAATTAGCCCATAACAGTTTCCAGGTCTGAATTTAATATTCACATCTTGAAAAATAACTCTTTTGCCATAGGAAAGGGCGATATCAATTGCAGTAATCATAGTATCTCTTTATTGACCATAACTCCCATTATGAGAATTATAGGATATTCATTCAGAAGTATTGCGGAACAGCTGTCCCCACAAACCAAAAACGTCCATTCCCACTAATGTGGGACAAGGACGCTTATAAACGCACTCAACACAGGACAGATCTATTTACATTTTTCGCAGAATAAACTCAAGATAAATCGCCTCTTATTAAGGATATACTCTAGTATTCAACCGTTTTTGTACTTATCAACATACTGAATTTCTAGAAAAGATCATGGCAAAGTTTTTTTTGCCCTCCGTGTCCATTCGAGTTAAGGTTGGCTTAGTAAAAAAAAGTCCGAACATGATCGAACACAAAAAGGGATGAGTTAAACATGAACTATGAAAAAACACAGGAACTGAAAACTTTTCTTGAAGAATGGCAGGATGCATCTGAAACAAACAAAAATACATTTCTCTCTTTCAAAAGCTACCTGAGTAATACGGATGGGGTTGTTCTCGATTTCATTGCACGCCCCGGAGTTACCTATTCACTACGAGGAGTCCATAAAAACCAGAAAGAAAAAGACCTCTTCGTTATGGTTGACGTTATTGAAGATGCGACCAAATGGCTCTCCATCTGTTTTTATGGTGATATGATCACGGATCCGGAAGAGAAGGGGGATTTTGTACCGGGAGGACTCCTAGGGGAAGATGCGATCTGTTTTGATCTTGAAACCCAGGACGATGCACTGGTTAAATATATTGAGGAACGACTGGACGAAGCCTGTCTCTATGCGTCATCACATTGATATCAAGTTGTGAAAAAAGTGAAATCGCTGTCAAAAACTGAAGGTTATTGTTCTTTATAAAACATCCCCAGTTTTTGCCTGCGTTTTTCAAGGATATCACCGCTGTTCCGCCAGAGACAAAGCAACTCTTCCAGTTTTTGCTGTTTTGTAACTTCATTCCAGGAAAGAATGGCAGGGTGCGGCTCTGCGGTAGCATCTATGTTTACCTCGGGCAAGCGCAGTAGATACGTATCTGCCCTGACATCGAGAAGGATTTGAGCAATTCCAAGATCAGCAATGGCTCTTGCCGTAGCAGCCTCACAGCGAAAGAGAATGGAAAATCCTCCCCGATAGGGATTTGTACGATTTACAGCCCGAAGTACCTGGCACCCCCAACCTTCCAACTGATCCACAAAATCCTGTAGTATTTGCTGACTATTAATGCTTTTCATCAAATCATGGTAACCCTGTCGTATTTTTTTACTATTACAAAACACAAAAGGCTCCAAGAGCAATCACCCTCCGAAGCCTTTCAATGGAATTAAAAACGTTTCGCTATTCTTTATTTCTAAACATAGCAAGTGAACCAGGATGGTGCATTTCATCCTCCATTTCCACAGTATGACAAACAGCACAACCCTTATCAGCAGCTATTGGATATGGACTGTTCTGATACTGCATAGGTTGCAGAGCACCCACTGTTTTCCCATATGGATTATCAGCAGGATAGAGGGAGTGAGGCTGACCATGACAGGAGCTGCACAGAACTGCCCCTGCTTCTCCCATACGATTATGAAAAAGCCCTTCTGCATCCTCGGTCCAGGTATTGAAGGCAGTGTCCGTTTCAGGTGGCTCAAATTCCACATGACAGGTGAGGCAATCCGGCTCCATGATCCATGGAGTACGTGGATTAATCTCAGCAATTGGAGTATCCACCGAATTCTCAAGTAAAGCGAGCAGTTTTGGTGCTGAGCCAATTTCGATTTCCTGTTTTAGGAGACTAACCGCATGCTCAGCCAGTGTTCCATGACAATCACTGCAGGAGAGATCCATCTGTTTGTGAAAGCCGTCAAAGGAATGGCTTGCACCATTTTCACTGGATGAATGACAAAGCGTACAACTATCAACTTCTTCGGAAAGATATCCAGCATGAAATCC
>DAOWDZ010000096.1 GCA_030638765.1 Desulfocapsa sp. | reverse complement strand
TTCAAGAGCAAGCTGAACAGCATCCTCTTTTTTGCGGCCTATCAAATGGAGAATATAATTCGACTTTACGACTCCACCGGACAATTCCTTAAGAATCGCATTAACCTTTTGTTTTTTCTCTTTTTCGTTTTCCCCAAGAGCAACATATTCCTCAGGAAAAACAGCTTTCAATTCAAGCTGTTCAACAAAGGCTCTACTGCCGCCAGCTCTATCAATCTGGTCAGGCGTAGCCTTTAAAACAGACAATACTTTTTTAAATACTCTTCTATCGATATTTTTAGAGAGAACAAATTCATTGAGCGCCGCTTTCTGGAGTTGATCCCGAAATGACAGCGTTTGAATCTGTTCCAACATTCTCTTGTCGACAGGGGTACCGTTAAATAAATATTCTCCGTTGAGAAATGAAAACCTCAACACACTATTCTCACGAAGGAACATTTTCATCCCCTGGTAAGCAGTTTCAATGGAGTCCCTGACCATGAGAGAGTCTTCAGGGTAAAGGCGAAGAGCATTAGAAGCTGTATTGATCAACTTTAACGTTTCCAGACTTGCCTGTTGTTTGTCATCCTGCGTCATACAAAAAAACCAATTATGAGTAAATAAGTTATTAAATATTAATGGACAACGGATCATGTAAAAAAAACACACACTATCTTATAGGGCTACAACCAATCCGAAAAAAAGTCAAGAAAGACGCCTGTTATTCTGCACGTTTAAAGAATCACGTTACAGAAAATTGTAAATTATTTTTCGAGTAAATCATGGCGAGTCAGCATGTCAATAAACTCAACAAGCGGCAAGCCAACAACATTGGAATAGGATCCATGAATTTCCTGAACCAGAAATGCTCCTTTCCCCTGGATACCATATCCCCCAGCCTTATCCATAGGCTCCCCAGTATCAACATACGCTCGAAGCATGGAACTATTCACGTTCCAAAACTTCACCACTGTGCTCACCAGACAGATATCACAAACATTAAATGCTTTGTTCTGCAAACAAACCGCTGTGCGTACAATGTGTTCTCTACCTGACAAACTGGATAACATTTCAATTGCATCAGTTTCATCAACGGGCTTTTCAAGTACCATATCATCGAGACACACCACAGTATCGGCCGCAACAATCCACATATCCTGATATTGCTGAGCAATACTGTCAGCTTTTTCAGCAGCTAAACGTTCGATGTAAGCAACAGGAGTTTCCAGTATCTGTTTTTTCTCCTCAATGCCAGCTGCCATGATTCGAAAATAAAGGCCGAGATCCTGAAAATATAAACGTCGTCTCGGAGAACCGGACGCAAGAATAATTTCAACTCTATTTTTTATTAACTGAGACATAAATTTTATGTAAAAGACCCTACACCCTTCTGACGTATCAGAGAAAAAAGGAGCATTACCTAACTTTCGCGTATCATATTCATTAAACCATTATGGAAAATTTTCTTCCCAACACATACCCACACTAGTAGTCTACTTAAAAACTATATTCATCCATTAACAACATTTTTTTCATTCATTTGACATCTGACTGTGATCACACGAAAAGTCGTAACTTTAAAAGAAATTCTTTTTGAACATGAACCTTCTGACAGCAAGTTAACCCGTCTGAAACAGGCTTGTACAAAAAAGTGCTCCAGTTCTTTTATACACTGAATGTCCTGTGTGAATACTATGAAAATCCTTTCCGTATCCGACAAAGTGGAGGAACAATTACTTGTTAAAAATAACACTGTCCTTCCAGAATCACCCGACATCATTCTTGCCTGCGGGGATCTTCCCCCGGAATACCTCACAGAATTAAGAGAATTTTACAGCGTTCCTCTTTATTTCATCGAAGGCAACCATGACCTTCGTTATGCGCAAGCACCACCAGTTGGCTGTGCAAATATTAACGCCCAAATTGTAACAGAACAGGGCTTACGAATAATGGGCTTTAATGGTTCACGCTGGTACAATGGTGGTCTGAATCAATATACCGAACCTGAAATGAAAAAAATCATTCGCCGTCTCTGGTTCCAGTTGTTACAACCCCGTAAAGTAGATATAATCATAAGCCATGCACCACCACGATTTGTGCATGATATGGAGGATCCCTGCCATAAGGGATTCAGGAGTTTCATCCCCCTTATCGAAAAGCAACAACCGGAATGGTTTGTACATGGCCATATACATTCATTTTTCAATGATCCTGCAGACCGAATAACTCAAGTTTGCGAAACACAGGTGCTCAACAGCTATGGATTTTTTTTCTTTAAAACAAAATTGGTGGAAAAACAAACAAAAGAATAGCTTAACTCATGGGAACAGCAGTCCTCCCATCAAGGCAACGGATTTCAACAAAATTCGAGAGAGTGAAAAAGCCTACGAAACTGTCAAAAGAGGTACCGCCACAGTTCCACTTGATAAAATAAAAGGATCGGTGGGGCGATACAGCGATTTTGACCAACAATTTCGACTCAAGGGTGCAGGCTCTGAAGAACGATTAAGTTCCTTAATTAAAGCCATGCAGGAAGGACGCCCTATTCCGCCTGTCTCGCTCTATCAAATAAAAGACAACTACTATATCGTCGATGGACATCATCGCATCACAGCTGCAAGAAAGCTGGAACAGAGCCATATCCAAGCGAAGGTCCTTGAGCTTCTCCCCTCAAACGACAGTGTAGAAAACAGGCTCTATCTTGAAAAAATGGAATTTCGAGACAAAACAGGCATCCCAAAAGTCATAGACTTCACCGAACCTGGCCAGAGTCAGTATTTACTCGAACAGGTCATCAGGCACCAAAGATTCCTCGAAGACGACAGTCAGACAAAAACAGAACTCAAAGATGCTGGAATTGACTGGTATCGAACTATTTACCTCCCCCTTAGAACTGTTATCAAAAACAGCGGTTTGCTCAGTTCCTTCCCGGATCGAACCATGGATGACCTCTATCTCTATATTTCTGTTCATCAATGGCAGAGAGAATCGGAAAGACAATATGGAATAGGAGTGGACAAGCTCATTCCCCGTGACATGGAGGCTTTCAGGAAGAAAATGGCCAGAAGCACAAATAGTGGCTATCTTGAAATGAAACGGGATATCACTATTTTCATACTCGCAAACGTCGATGGCACCCAGGAACAACGCCTCCTTGACAAGCTCTTTGCATTACCAGAGGTTGTTGAGTTGCACTCCGTTCATGGATCGATTGATCTGGTGATCAAGGCAACACTGACTCGGGATCTTCTGGCGTCCGATGCTGAAGTTATCTCTCAATTCACCCACTCCTCTCTTCGGTGCATGAAAGGAATCATCTCCACACAGACCTTAATTCCAGGCTTATCAATGCTAAAACCACAAGGATAATTTATTTACAGCATAACCATCCTGCCTATCAAGGAAGAAGCTACTTTGAAAAAAGCCGTTTAAAGAAGCTGCGCAGGTATCGTGAAGGAAGAAATTGTACATCGCTGAGCATATCGGGAATCCTGAAACCTGATCCAACAAAAGCGTCAGGAGCGTATTGCGGAAATTCCAGATCGTCCAAACCAGCTCCCACAAGTTGCTCATTCTCTGCTGCAACCGCAAGTGGCACCCTTTTTTTATCGATTTCCAGTACTTCAAGCATGGCTCTGTCATGCGCAATTGCATTTGTTGACGCTGCCAGGCATCCAAGGAGCAGTGAATTACCTTTCATGGGCCCTCTCCTGCTCATAACCTCAATTCCATCGGCAAGAACAATAGTTGGAGGAAGAAGTTTTTGAAGATCAAGGATCATTTGAGCGAAGACCTGATGGCTTTCACCATGACGCATATGATACCATGCCTTACGCGCACCAAGCACAATCCCAAACGTATTCTTCACCGCCATGGTCACGGCCATCTGATCATGTGCCTTAATACGGGGAAGATTAACAAAACAATCACAATCCAGTGCCTCGGCAGCCACTCCTATTTCAATTCCACAGTCCAGTTGTTTCAGTAAGGAGGAACGAAAAGGTACAAATTCAACGGCAACATTTGACAATGCGTTCTTAAAACCCTGACGCTTCAAGACCTGTGCCGCCGAGCCAAATGCAGGCGAATCTCCAAGTAACACTTTTGCTCCACGGTCAATAAAACATTCAGCCGCTGCCGCAGTAAAAAAAGGGTCTGAACAAGCAAGCGGAGGAGCCATTGCACTGATAAGATTTGGTTTCAGTAGGATTTTCCTGGAAGAAAGATCTGCTGGGATAGACAGGATATCGAGCTGTTCCTGCATCACTACTTTTAAAGAATCCACGTCGTAGGAAGTACAGTGAGTGAGACAAACAGATATTTTGGACATGACTTTCAGTTAATAGTACCCAAAAAAGAAAAAACCGGGTTCGATAAACGAATCCGGTTTTTCCTGGAGAGAGAAGAGATAAAGCAAATTAATACTAGCAGTTTTCATGCCACAAGAACAAAAAAAAGACATTACATATAATACCAATAAGTTGCGACATATGCACACAGTATCATGACGGGTGATGCCGATCAAATTTTTTATACTCACAATGACACGCCCGGATATTATCAATATTTACCATTAAATATCCAGCGCTTACGCAACAAACCTGCAACTGACAATTTGCACCAACACTTATTTTAACATACGAATACGGCCTTAACCCTATTGTTCTTTGTAAGAAGAAACGATTCTACAGTTTTAATTGTCAAAATTTTTGAATACCTACCAGGACAAAACAACTGTTTAAAGGGTTTTTCTACTTTTAAAATCCTATACTGTTAAGGTGTGAAAATGAAACAACTCCTCTCTTATTGTTCTTTTCCCTTTCTTTGTTCCATCTCAGGCAAAGGTTATTTCGCGAGTTCTGATCACATCTTCATTAGCTTTAATTTCAGCAAGAATATTTTCATCAAGAGGAGACTCCAGATCAATGATATTATACCCAATTTCACCGTTTGACTCATTCTTAAAACTTACGATATTTACCCCATGATTTCCAAGAGTATTTGTTATAAATCCGATTAATCCCGGTACATCCTTATTAATGATAACAAGCCTGGTATGTACACTTGAGGCTGGTATAGATTCGATATTAGGAAAATTCACACTATGGGTAACATTCCCATAACGCAGATAGGCTGAAAGTTCCCCCACTGCCATTCGAGAGCAGTTTCCTTCAGATTCAGCAGTTGATGCGCCAAGATGCGGAGTGGTTAAAACTTTAGGGTGGCCAATTACGCCTGGTGTTGGAAAATCAGAGATAAACGCCTCAAGATGACCGGACTCAAGAGCGGCAAGAACAGCCTCCTCCTCAACGATGGGGCCCCTTGCATAATTGACAAGAATTGCACCCGGTTTCATCTTGGAGATAAAATCAGCATTAACCATTCCTTTTGTTTTCTCATTCACAGGTAAATGAAGGCTTACAATATCGGCCTGAGCAAGGGTATCACGCATGGCACGAGTCACAGTAACTTCAGGCAAAAGATTATGGATATTATCAAGACTTGGAAATGGATCAAACCCATACACTTTCATAAAACGCTGAATACCACCGTTGGCAAGTCTTACACCAATCTGGCCAAGACCGACAACACCAAGCGTTTTCCCGGCAATTTCAACGCCTCGAAAAGCAGCCTTGCGGCTTTCGACTTCTCCCGCAACCTGATCTGAAGGAACATCGGCAAGAGATTTACAAAAGGAGATTCCCTGATAGATATTTCGCAGCCAGATGCCAATCATTGGAAATACAAGATCAACAACGGCATTGGCATTAGCACCGGGAGTATTGAAGATGCAGATACCCTTTTCAGTAGCCTTATCAACAGTGATATTATTAACGCCGGCACCCGCTCTTGCAAGTGCAAGTAGCTCCGGATAATCATCAACATCCACCTGCGAACTGCGAACGACAATCCCATGCGGATTGGAATCCTTTGGATCAACGGAATATTCATCACCAAGAAGCTCCAATCCCTCGGGGGCGATGGCATTAATGGTTTTAATTCGAAACGACGTCATCTTTTTCTCCTATAATCATATGAGTAATAGCAACAACAGGTACAAATCAAAAAAACAGAGTGCTGAAGCATAGTATTTCCTACTTCATTCCGCTTTCTAACACAAACTCTTTCTAGTTAACAGGCCTGGCCATCAAGAAACACCGCACGTTGCAAACGGAGAAGACTCTCTTCGCGTTCCTGTAAAAAGGCAACACAAGCTGACCCATCAGTTTTGATCCCCAATTCATGGAAACATTCTTTGGAGAATCGATGAAAAATTGTCTGTTTAAAAAAACGATTTCGTTCTTTTGATAAATATAAATCAGGATATTCATCAGGCAATTGATGATAGAGTTCATCCTTTAATATACGTTCAGATCCACTCTCAGAATGAAAGCAGGTGGGGAGCTTTCGCTGACCACTTCGCAACCAGTCATAAATGAGCAATTCCCGTGTAAGGTTCTCGTCATCTCTGTTTTTTAAAGCCGCCACCAGGAGTGCACATAAAAATTTCTGTGTTGCGGAAAGCTCAAAGAGCCTTTCCATGCGTGCCCCATCAAGAAGATGCATAAAAAAAGAACTGATATCTATCTTTTCCTTGCGGAAATACCTCCACAATGACGGAAAGTATCTATTATTACAAAATTTTTCGACACACTCAGAAAACCAATACAACTTTTGAAGGCTCTCAGAATCCAACCATTTATTGGCAAGAACTGAATAAGGCGGCTTACTGCAAAATCGATAAGAAAAACGCTGTGCATCACTACTAATTGGCGTATCTGGAAGTATTTTCAGCAATCCCATCTGGATATAATGAGGGCCCATCGCAAAAATATCAGCAAATGATTGTAAATAACTTGTTTCAGTTTCATGGGGAAGCCCAAGGATCAGATCGGCATGAAGGTGAATATTATCTAAAGCAGCAAGGCGTGATACCGTATCACGGGCAACTGCAGGATCAATCCTGCGATTAATAGCCGCAAGGGTTGGCTCATGGGTTGACTGAATACCGATTTCAAACTGAAAGCGACCGGGTGGAACTGTAGCAAGAAAGCTAAACATCTCTTCATTAATGCGATCCGGGGCAATCTCGAAATGGAAAAGTGTATTGGAGTCATACCTAAGGACAAGTTTCCAGATAGCAAGCGCTCTGTCAGGGATATCGTTGAAAGTTCTATCCACAAAGCGAAGCACCTTAGTGTCGTGTCTCATGATCTGGTCCAACTCAAATTGAACCTGAGAAAGACTTTTGTGAACAGTCCCCTTTTCAGTGGAGGAAAGGCAATAGGAACAGGAGAATGGACAGCCTCTGGAACTTTCGTAATAGATATTACGATTTTTCAGGTG
This sequence comes from Desulfocapsa sp., assembly GCA_030638765.1. Next base: position 480 of record DAOWDZ010000096.1, on the reverse strand, counting down.
GGTGTCAAAATCCTCATCCCTGTATGGCGAGATAAATCTTTCTTTTTTATCTCTTAGTTGAAAGTACGACCTCCCATAGTGCGTTTGTAAATGGCCGGTCAACAAATCCTGGTAAAAGCCCTCCTGCACAGCCTCAACAGCGCCTCGAACAACAGTACAGATGCCAAGTTTTACAGCGCGACCGACAACGTCCGCCTGAGGCCCTCCAACCACTAACTGACACGAGGGAAGCAGTGAATGCAGATCAGCAATCAACTCTTCTACAAAAGTGGAGTTCCACACCGCTGCTGTAAAAAAAATTGCATCGGGGCTATCTTTGCTGAGCCTGAGGAGAACCTCATAACGAGGATCACGAATGGTCATCTGGAGAATTTCAGTGGACACATCAGTACAGTGAGTTTCAAGTTCATTACGAACATGGAAAAGGGCAAGACTTGAATGTGTAAAACGACCGTTAATCGCAACAAGTTTGATATTCAT
>DAOWDZ010000271.1 GCA_030638765.1 Desulfocapsa sp. | reverse complement strand
ATCAACTACTGCCCAGTCTAATTTCTCCTCATTTTGAAAAAGAAAATGTGAAAAACCAGTTGAATTGTTTATTCCAAGTTTAATTAAAAAATAATCTGGTTGGTATGGTTCTATAAATTGATACGCCCAAATAGAATCATTAGTCAAATCGCCATCGTCAGTTATTATATTTTCCCAATCTCCCGTGAGATCTTCATCCTTCCATAAAGTCGGGTATTCTGTGCCAATAATGCCATTGACCCATTCCGTTTCTAAAGTTATAGACGAACTTCCGAATTCGTCTATAAGATCAACTGATGCCATCCAGGAATCTAATATTCCAACATCATCCATTTCAAGTGCCATGGTCGACCCTGCACTCATAATCAATGAACAATATATTAAAATTACGATACAAATACGTTTCATAACTCTACCTCTGCGTTACGACAACCCGGCTATCTTTATAGACCCGTGGTTTTCCGTCCTTGTCTTACAACAAGTTTGGCTTTTTCTTTTTTTTGCACTACCTCCAGCGCACATCATTTTTCTGATCTTTTTTGTAACCTAATCATAATAATTAGATTGCACATCGGTATTTATACCTATTTTTACAAAAAGTCTCATTTTTTTGACTATAATACCAATCACTTAACTGGTGTGTTAGGTATTGAATAGTTCTCATTGTCAATGTCTTTATTAAGCCCTTTGACTATTGCTGTGCCTTATCATCAAATCTCTTAAAATAAGTCATGTCACAAAATAACGAAGAAAAAGACTTTTTATTGATAATGGAAGACAATCGGTACCAATCGTTCTTCCTCATCGGTAGGAAGTACAAACAAAGTATCAGTCGAGATGAGAAAATAAACTTTTTTGGACACACTTCATGAACCATGATATCGTGTCATTGGTATTCTCCATAGGACTGATTTTGATGAAACACAACAGAACCACGAGATACCATAAAACCTAAGGTATCAATATGTTAATTGAGATATGCTCGTTTTTTCTAAAAAACAGAAAGGATAAATAGATATGACACCCAATGGATTGGAAACTATCCAATTAAGCAAATCGTACAATATTGATTCCAGAAAAATCAATGTACTTAACAAAATCGACCTTAAGGTTCAAATTGGTGATTTTGTAGTAATTGAAGGAAAAAGCGGCAGCGGCAAATCAACACTTTTAAGTCTCCTCTCTGGACTTGACCGACCTGATTCAGGGACGATTAACCTCAATGGCACTGACATTAGTAATTTAAGTGAAGATGAACTCGCACCGTTCCGTAATCGTACCATCGGCTATGTTTTCCAATCTTTTCATCTTGTTCCTTCGCTTACGGCCATTGAAAACATCAGCTTTCCTGCCGAGTTAAACCGGGATCCTAATGCTGTTGCCAAGGCAGAGGAATTATTAAAAAGAGTGGATCTCCGTAAACGGATGAACAATTTTCCACATCAACTCTCAGGCGGAGAAAAACAGCGAATCGCAATTTGTCGAGCACTCATCAACCGACCACAGATTGTCTTTGCCGATGAGCCAACCGGCAACCTTGATTCAGAAAATGGACAAATCATCATGGAACTGCTTCTGGAACTTCGTCAGGAATTTAAGACAATGCTGTTGCTTGCCACTCACAGCAAAGAAATAAGTACTCAGGCCGACCATGTCTTTCGTCTTGTTGACGGCAGTATTGAAACCCTTCCAGATCTGGTACATTAAGTGCTGCATCTTCGTTTTATCTTCAGACAAATAGACAGCTCTCGCAAACAGGCCATTATTTTTGTGTTTTGTGTCGCTTTATCTCTGCTGATTCTTACATCACTTGGCGGCCTCAGCAACAATGTTCGTCACCTTATGCTTCAGGATGCAAGACAGCTTCACGGCGCTGACATCACGCTACACTCCCATTATCCTTTCTCTGGACCACTGCTTAAAGCAATCAGAGCTTATGAAGAACAAGGGATTGCTGAAAGTGCTCTGATAAACAAATTTTACAGTATGGCCAGAAATCCACAACAGGAACGATCCATTCTCAGCGACCTGAAGGTTGTTGAAAAGGGTTATCCATTTTATGGTACAGTCGAGCTTCTTTCAGGTGGCAACTTCTCGGAAATACTTAGAGAAGGTACAATTATAGTTGCACAGCAACTACTTGATCGACTACAGGCAAAGATTGGCGATTCCATACAGATTGGATCCGCCTTGCTTACTATTGCCGATGTGGTCATCCATGAGCCTGATCGCCCCGTTTCGTTTTTCTCTTTTGGGCCAAGAATATTTATTACAGCTGCGGATCTTAGCAACCTTGATCTTATTAAAAAAGGCAGCCGAATACAGTTTCAATATCTTCTAAAAGTGCATGACCCGACACGTGTTGAGCAACTTGCCGCAGAGATTTCTGCCATTGCAGTCCCCCCCCAGGAAAATGTTCAAACATTCAGGGATGGCAACTCCGCCATTAATCATTTTTTTGGAAACCTACTCTTTTTCCTCAACCTTATCGGCCTGTTCACTCTAATTCTGGCTGGAATCGGCATTCAAACCTCCCTGTATGCCGTTTTTCGTGAAAGTGAATACACGATAGCTATAATGAAGGCCGTTGGAGCAACGAGTGGCTTTATATCCCTCCATTTCACACTCATCGTCCTCATGCTTGGTGCGGCAGGAACACTTATGGGCCTAGCCTTAAGCAGCCTTTTACAAATCTATTTCCCCATTCTTTTTGCAGAAATACTTCCAGCCAAGGTGAACCTCACTATTTCCTGGCACACCGTTTTTGAAGGACTGATTCTCGGAACTGCTGTTGTTGCTCTGTTTTCTTTTCTTCCCTTGCAGCGTATCAAAAATCTCAAGCCCGCCTATATTTTCAGAAAAGAGATCGACAAAGGAGCGAAAGGATTCCTCCACTACGCCACAATTACCATTATTATTCTCTTTTTCATCGGGTTGGTTGTCTGGCAGTTGGAAGATTTCAAAATTGGCACCTATTTTATTCTTGGAGTTAGTGCCCTGATTGGACTGGCAGCATTAATAACTCAGGGTTTACTGGTTATCTTACAGAAAAGCACTCCCGTTTCTCTTGCATTACGACAAGCTTTCCGAGGACTATTCAGACCAAACAATGCCACACGAGCCATCATTGTCACCCTCAGTGTTTCTCTGGCTGTTATATTTTCCATATATCTTATTAATCAGAATCTGCGCACGACCTTTATCGAATCCTATCCAGCCGACTTACCCAATGCCTACTTTCTTGATATTCAGCCGAATCAGAAACAGGAGTTTATCGACATTGTAGGAATAGAGCCGGAGTTTTTCCCAATAGTAAGAGCAAGACTCGCGTCAATTAACAATGCACCCATCAACCGAAAGAAGGAGAAGAAAAAGAAGCGCGACAATATGAGCCGTGAATTTAATCTTACCCATCGTGATATTCTCCTTAGCGATGAACAGTTAACAGAGGGCAAAACACTTTTTGGAAATAATATCCCGGAAATTCAAGACAATGGCGAACTACCCGTTTCGGTGCTCGATATGGTTGCTGAAAATGGCGACATCAAAATTGGCGATCTGCTTGTCTTTAAAATACAGGGCATTCCATTAAAAGCACGAGTGACCAGTATCCGAACCAGAACAGAATCAAAGGTACGCCCTTTTTTCTATTTTGTTTTTCCGGAAGGAGCCTTCAAAAATGCTCCGCAAACACTCTTTAGCGCCGTCAAGTTAGAACAAAAAGAATTGACCACAATACAAAACACGCTGACAATAAAACTCCCTAATGTCAGTGTCATTGATATTGGAGCCACTGTTAAGATTCTAGGGCGCATCATGCAGAAAATGTCATCCATTGTTCAATTTTTCACTTCTTTTTCCATTGTCGCTGGTATTCTCATTATTATAAGCTCTATTTTTGCGACCAGGTTAACCAGAATCCGTGAGGCCGTATACTTTAAGATACTTGGTGCGAAAGGCTCCTTTGTGGTAAAGGTGTTTACCTATGAAAATCTTATAATTGCACTTTTAAGTGCTTCCCTGGCAACTATCATCTCACAAACAGGAAGCTGGCTTATATGCAGCAGACTATTGGACATCGCCTACAAACCTTTTATTGGCAGCACAATAATCATGATTACAGCAACCCTTATACTCGTCATTGGAGTAGGGCTTGGCGCATCCGTTTCAATTTTAAAACAAAAACCGATTTCGTACCTTAGAGATGAAACACAGGATTAAGCAATGAAGACAACAAGGCTCGAAATTACAAAACATATCAGCCTGATTTGTTTTGTATCACTCTACATCCTTCTACTTGTGGGCTGCGATCAACAGAAACCTGTGATAGCAGAAGAAAAAGCTGCTGATCCGGAATACATTGGAACCATTATCGCCGTGGGTGACAGTTTAACGGCAGGACTAGGAGTATCTGAGAATAATGCCTGGCCAGCTTTAATTGAAAAGAGGCTCAGAGATGACGGGCAGCAGTGGCAGGTGATTAATGCTGGAATAAGTGGCGAGACAACCAGCGGAGCTCTCTCACGGGTTGATTGGATCCTGTCGCAAAAACCTGAAATTATAGTCCTGGAAACAGGAGCCAATGACGGTTTTAGAGGCATTGCTCCTTCAGTTATGCAGGAAAACATTACAAAAACTGTACAGAAATTTCAGACAGCTGATGTCACGGTGGTTCTTGCAGGAATGCAGATTGTTCAGAACCTTGGTGTAGAGTACACCAAAGACTTTAAAGATGTCTACCCCACCGTTGCCAACAAACAAAATTGCCTGCTTATTCCTTTCTTTCTGGAACACGTTGCCGGCGAGGCAGCCCTTAATCAGGCAGACACCATTCACCCCAATGAGGCTGGTTACAAACTCATAGCAGACACTGTTTACCCATATGTTCTTCAGGCCATCGAACAACACTCTTTAAAGTAGAAATTGCAATATTCACCTAAGAGTACCTGGTATATTATTCACTATCACTTTCAGAAAAATAGGGACTCAAAGATTCACCCGTCGAAGTTTTCAATGCCTGACGGTTGGTATAAAGACTGATCAGGGATAAAGCCAGACGTGACTGAGTACGCACCAAATCACGTTGTACTTCATTAAAACGAGCCAGTGATTCCTGGCCTGCCTTATAACCTTCTTCAACCAGATCCCTGCTCTGTTCGACAAGTTTTACCGAAGCACACTGCAGTTGTAACTGCGCTCTTGCCTGTTCCAGTCTGGTTATTGCCTGAAGTACTTCACTTTGAATCCTGTTTTTCTGCTGATCAAGAGTTCTGGCAGTCTCTCT
>DAOWDZ010000020.1 GCA_030638765.1 Desulfocapsa sp. | reverse complement strand
AGACCTTGCCATCGAAGTGGCAACTCAAAAGAGATTTGGTCCAAAAACCTGATATTCACAGCTTTCCCTGCTCAGCAAGAAGACGGTACACTACGTAATACTTATATATATTACTCACATACTGAACAGTCTCTCTTCCAATCCGTCTGGCTGCAACCACTTCCACATTTCCAAACCAGACATTGGGATCCAAACCCATTTCTTTGGCTTCTTTTCGCAATTTTGCAATTTTTGCAGGTCCTGCATTATAAGAAGCAAAGGAAAGTAGTCCTCTGTTTAACCTATCTACTTCTTTTTCAGAAAAATAATGGTCTACCATAAAACGCAGATACTTTGTGCCGGCATGGATATTCGACTCAACTTCCCTAATATCTGGAATATTGACGTTCTTATCCTTGGCAGTGGACGGTAAAATTTGCATAACACCAACAGCTCCGACACTGCTTTTAGCCTGCTGATTGAGACGTGACTCCTGATAGGCAAGTGCTGTAAGTAACAGATAGTCAAAATCATATTGTTTCCCATAAATCTTAAAATATCCGACAAGGCTCTTGAAATTTTCCCGATCTCTCGTAGCAGTTGGATTTGTTATATACTTTGTACTTTTAAGGTATTTGTTCAGCGTCATATTTCCATGAAGAGTACCCTTTTTATTTTTCTTCACAAACTCATTGATGACCTCTTTCAGCTGTGGACTATTCTTCCTTACTGCCCAGCCAATTTCACCCTCACCATGCACAACTACATTCTGATACAAACGAATATTCTTTAATATCTTTGCCCAGAATTCAGCCTTATGATTATCCACTATCAGCATGGGTATCACTCCGGCGTCCAGCATTTCCATAAGATCAGCATCTTCCAGATGAGGATCGGCAAGAGTTATTTTAACCGCTTTTTTTCCAACCGATTTCAACGCAACATTTAGTTTTAATAGACTTTCATAGTAACTGCTGGATTTGCGTACATAGATTTCTTTTCCTGCCAGATCAAAGCTGTTCTTCAGATCAGGCCCATTTTTTCCAGCTACAACTATCTCTCTCACATCGCTCAAGAAAGGATCCGAAAAATCCACTGACTGTAATCGTTCGTCGGTGATAGTTAAATTCCCTATGGCAATATCACCTAGTCCGCTCTTAAGATTAGACAACAGAAATTCTCGTTCAGTTGGAATAATAAATATATTAAATTTCAAATTTTTGGTTTTCAACTTCCTATTAATATATTTTTCAAAACCCTTTATGGCATCATAGGACAACCCCTTTTCAGAAGCACCATCCAGAAAATAAAATGTTTTGTTATAGGGAATAAGGACGCGCAGTTCTCTTTTTTCCACCATCTTATCAAAATCACCGAACCATTTTTGAGATCCTATGGTTCGCCCTTCTTCCATAGCAGCCCCCACCGACGAAACAAGTCCGAAAAGCAGGGAAACAACAGCAATCTGCAAACTGATCTTTGACCAACAGGATATATGGATATTTCTTTTCATTACATCTCTTTCCTTAAAACAAAAAAATGCCCGAACATCTTACTGTTCAGGCGTGTTATCAATATACTCTACAAAGGGTTCAGCACGCTTGAACGGCCTTACGCCAACCATCATCCTTCAAGCGTTGAATCCTCTCAACCGCCCAGGAATTAATCGCTGTAAGATATTCCTTTGGATCACTGTCTTTCATAGCGATGATTTTATTACGCTCCTCAGTGATATCTGCAGTCTCCCCCGGATACATTTCACGCCATGTTGCATACCCTTCATCAAAAACAAACTCAGGGTTCACATGGGTTGGGTTCATACTCAGCTTTGTAATTGCAAACATACGAACCAGATCCATATCGTATTCGATGATCCAGTTGTTATCGGTGACCATGGTTTCTGAATCAACTTTCTGATCAACTGAGCACTTAGGACAAAAAAGACGATCAATAACTTCCTGCCCCATCACATTATCACGCAGATGAAAAGTGGCATCTTTTTGACCGCAATTGCAAGTTCTTCGTATTTCCTGGCACATACAATTCTCCCTGTTAGTAACTTTGGGCTCTTAAATTTTTACTTGGATATTTTCTACAATCAATATTATGCATCTTTTATCCCCAGTTGTAAAGTAGAATAATAATGATACCTATTATCTTTCCAAGCTCCCCATTTCCATTGCCCACTTTTCACACATTGCTTTCTTCAATATCAGCAATATCTTTTATGGCTTGAGGAATTTCTTTTTTGACTTTTACACCCATTTTCGGAAAACGTTCCACTTTTGATATCAAATTTCCACGCCCCTGAGTCAAACGGGTCATGGCACTATCATAACTATTTTGCAGAGCCAGCATCTGCTTGCCTATTCGTTCCATATCTTCAGTAAAAGCACAGAACTTATCATAAAGAGATGCCGCACGATCCGCTATTTCTCTGGCATTTCTACTCTGTTTTTCATAGTGCCAAATACTTTCAATTGTACGAAGAGTGGTCAGCAGGGTGGTGGGGCTGACAATAATAACTTTGCGACTCATTGCTTCTGAAAATAGAGTTTCATCCGCTTGAAACGCAGCAAGAAATGCGGCCTCTATGGGAAGAAACATCAACACAAAATCAAGCGTTCGAATTTCAGCAAGTGATCCGTAATCCTTATCACCCAACAATCTGACATGCTCCTTAATGGCTTTTACATGTAAGCTGAGAAAAGCATTCCGTTCCTTATCATCATCACAATTTACATACTTTTCCCAGGAAATGATGGATACTTTGGAGTCAATAATAAGATCACGTCCATCCGGTAAATGAACGATAACATCCGGTCGTTGGAAACGATTGTTCTTATCCCGAAATACTGTCTGGGTTTCATACTCAACCCCCTTGCGTAGAGCGGACTGTTCGAGAACCCTTTCCAGTACAAGTTCTCCCCATGTTCCCTGTACCTGTTTATCTCCCTTCAAGGCCCTTGTCAGGTTAATGGCTTCTGCAGTCATCTGCTGGTTCAGATTTCTCAAAGAACTTATCTCACGCTGCAGAGCGGCACGATCCCTGGTCTCACTATGATGGATAACATCCACCTTCTCACGGAACGATGACAACTGTTCCTGAAATGGAGCCAGTAAACCAGAGAGATTCGTCTGGCTTTCTTTAGAAAAAGCAGCACTTTTCTCGTCAAGGATATGTGTTGCAAGCTCCGCAAATTGTAACCGTAACTGCTCACGAGCATCACCGAGCAGATCCAGTTTTTCTACAGTGCGCAACTGTTCCTGTTCTATCTGTGTCTGCAACCTTACAGCATTGCTTCTCTGGTCGGCCTCCTGCTCTCGCAGTTCATTAATGAGAGTGATATGCACCTTTTTCTCTTCAAGCAACTGATCACGTTGAAGACGAATTAAATCGGTTACCTGTTCAGCAGCTGCAAGGCGACTTTCAAATGCCTGTTTTTTGACAGCATCCATGGCTGCCTGCCTGGCAAGAAGACTACCCACCTGTTTTTGAAAAAAAAGCCACAGGACAAATGAAGTCAGGAGTAAAGCACAGACAAAACTCCAACTGCCAACTATTATAAATTGAGTGAACTGGGGTTGCTGATAAAACCAGAAGAGCAGGGAATCGAGCATGGAATTCAAAAAATCAATGGCAGAGAGGCGGTAGTAGCATCAATGCACAGGAAAACTTGGAAGTTCAATCGTTTATCTCCAGAGGAATTATTCGTATAGTCGTCGCGTTTTTCTGCGGTTGTAATTTTTCGGGTTCTTCCACCACAATTACCGGCACTGTTGTACCCGGCGGAGTCACAACTTTCTGTTTTTCAGACTTATGAGAAGAAATGGATGCCACACCAGCACTTTTCTGATTATTCCAATAGTACGAAGCAATACCAACGCCAATTAAGGCCAAAAACACAATCAAAAGCGGCTTTTTCAGTGACTGTTTCTGCGGTATCGGAATCTGATTTTCTGCCAAACTTCCGAGTTCTCCCAGAGCAGATCTGTCAACAATAGCTGAAGTCACTAGATATTTTTGCTCATTATAGGTTTCAAGTAATGCCCGATCACACAAAGCGTCAATGCGTTTGGGGATACCTTCGCTCAGCTCAAACAAACGCAAGAGAGCTGTTTTTGAAAAAATCTCTTCTCCCGCTCCGGCCACAGACAGACGATGTCGAACATAGGCAAAACTATTTTCTCTATCAAGGGGAAGAAGATGATACCTTGAAGTAATGGCCCCTTCTATTTTAGAAGTTTCAGGTTGTTGTACTATCTGATTCAATTCAGGCTGTCCAAGAAAGATAATCTTCAATAATTTCTTATTATTTGTCTCCAGATTTGCCCAGAAATAAAGTTGATCCAGTAATTCAAGACTTAGATTTTGTGCTTCATCGATAATAAGAGCAGCATTTTTTCCATCTGAATGGGCCTTTATTAAGAATGCCATCAATTGATCGACATAGAGTTTTACACTTTTCTCTTCGTTATCCAGAGAAATTTCAAATTCAGAACAGATTGCTTCCAGTAATTCAAGAGTGGATAAAGGTGGTTTGGCAAGCAGAGCCACATCAGTTTCGGCCGGAACATCATCAAGGAGACAACGACATAGGGTCGTTTTTCCAGTTCCCAGTTCACCCGTTACAAGGATAAAACAATCATCACTACCGATCCCGCACAAAAGATGAGCCAAGGCTTCTCTGTGCATATCACTCATATAGATATAGGGGAAGTCTGGTGTGGAAGAAAAGGGCTTTTCCGTGAGTCCAAAATATTTAGTATACATTATAGCTCATTCCAATCTGCTGTTTGTTTCTGCAAGAGTTTCTTAAATGTGCCGTCAGGAGCTAGAGCATACAGGGTATCCAGACTCTGCGCTGCAAATTCCTCCAGAGAAAGTCCTTCTCTTTCAGCCTGTTCCATAAGGATGATCCCCTTTACGATATCAAGCATATCCCTGTCTTTTAATAGGAGAACTGCCCAAAACAGATGACTTGATTCGGGATTGCGTTTAGGGTCATTCTCCCAGTAGGTGGGAGGAAGACGAACAAAAGCCAGTTTTTTAGTGACTGCAGCATGGCACCTGCCTCGCAAAAGAGCAGGGTCTGGTATTTTTCCGTTTCTTAAATCTTCTATCATCCCGGAAAACATAACGAAACTTATTTTTCCTGTTTAAACCGAAATGTTAATTTCTTATTACTAACCCCAACCGTTACCAATCCGCCAGAAACAAGTTCACCAAAAAGTATCTCGTCAGTGAGTACGTCGCCAATCTCTTTTAAAATCAAACGACGCAGAGGACGTGCTCCAAAGGCTGGTTCATAGCCGGTTTTAGCAAGCCAGCTTCGTGCTGCAGAAGTCAATTTAATCTCAACTTTTCGTTCAGCAAGTTGAATCTGCAACTCATCCATCAGCTTATCAACCACCTTTTCAACTGACTTTGCATCAAGTGCTGCAAAAGAAATACTGGCATCGAGTCGATTACGAAATTCGGGAGCAAACAGGTTCTTTAAAGCCTTCTGTTCACGTCCCTTAGTCTCGGCTATAAAACCAATGGGTGCAGCAGACATCTCTCTTGCCCCGGCATTGGTTGTCATAATTATAATAACGTTGCGAAAATCTGCCTTCCTGCCGGAGTTATCGGTGAGGGTTGAATGGTCCATCACCTGCAACAGGATAGAGAAGATATCCGGATGTGCTTTTTCTATTTCATCAAACAACAATACGGAATAGGGATGCTTTCGAATAGCTTCAGTGAGTAGTCCCCCCTGGTCAAACCCCACATACCCCGGAGGGGCTCCTATGAGCCTTGCCACGGCATGTTTCTCCATGTATTCACTCATATCAAAGCGTTCAAAATGAATGGAAAGCTGCGCTGCAAGCTGCCTTGCAACTTCTGTTTTACCAACTCCCGTGGGGCCAGCAAAGAGAAAACTGCCAGTGGGACTTTCAGGATTCCCAAGACCGGCTCGAGATCGTTTCACTGCAGTAACCACTGCATCAATCGCTGCATCCTGACCAAAAATAACCTCTTTCATGGATGCTGTGAGTTCTTTTAAAGAAGAGAGCTCCGCATTGCTTCCGCTTTTCGCAGGAACCCGCGCCATGCGGGAAACTACTTTTTCAACATCACGTACCTTTACCACCTTCCCAAGCTTTCCAGCCATACGAAAAGCAGAACCTACCTCATCCAGAATATCGATTGCTTTATCAGGAAGAAACCTGTCATTGATATACCTGTCAGCAAGTTCTGCCGTGGCCCGAACCGCCGGCTTTGAATACCTGACCAGATGATGTTCCTCATAACGGGAGAGCAGACCCTGTAATATTCGTTTTGTTTCATCAACCGTTGGCTCTTCAATATCAATCTTCTGAAAACGTCGAGACAGGGCACGATCTTTCTCTATGTGATTTTTATACTCTTCATAGGTGGTTGAGCCAATGCAGCGTAAACTTCCCGACTGAAGGGCAGGTTTTAAAAGATTGGAAGCATCCATGGAGCCACCGCTTGTGGCACCGGCACCAACGATGGTATGCATTTCGTCGATGAAAAGGATGGCGTTATCCTTGCGTTCTATGGCTGATATAATACCCTTTATCCTTTTTTCAAAATCACCACGATACTTTGTGCCGGCAACCATACTTCCCATATCAAGGAGGAAAATTTCAACATCCTGAAGCAAATCGGGGACAAGTGGTTTATTACCCTTGTCACGGGCTTCTGCATCTGCGTGAATAAGAAGTGCAAGTCCTTCAGCTATGGCAGTTTTACCAACACCCGGCTCACCAACAAGTAGAGGATTATTTTTCTTACGACGACAAAGCACCTGCATCATTCTGTTTACTTCAATTTTACGGCCAATGAGAGGATCAAGTTTTCCTTCTGCGGCAACATGGGCGTAATTTACCGTAAACTCCTCAAGAATTTTGGCATCTTTTTCAGCTTTCTTATCCCCCCCGCCCTCGTTCTCAGGCATTTGGGCGAGTGGTTCTTTCTGCAAGCCTTCAGGGAGAGAATGGGAAACAAATTCCACCACTGACATCCTGCCCAGGCCTTCAGAACCGAGAAAAAATACAGCATGAGATTCCGTCTCAGAAAATATGGACACCAGTACATCAGAACTGTCCACTTCTTTCTTTCCACAGCTCTGCACATGGGCAACCGCTCTTTGCAGAACACGATTAAAAGCAACGGTCTGGGCAGGTTCTCCCGCTCCCTGTGTGTTATGGATATGGACATGGGTTGGAAGTTCACCTGAAAAAAAAGATTCCAAGCGATTTTTCAAATTTTCAGTGGATCCGCCGCATGACTCAATTATATGATTTGTCAACTCATCATGGAGCAGGCCATAAAGCATATGTTCCACTGTAACATACTCATGGTTATACTCTTTTGCTTCACGAATAGCCCTTATCAGGGCGGTTTCCAGTGCTTTACTTATCATAGAATTACCAATTAAACTTTTTCAATACTACAGCGCAGGGGGTACTCTTTCTGCCGTGCCAGATCATGAACGATTGCCATCTTTGTCTCGCAAATTTCACGGGTATAGACTCCTGCAATACCAACCCCTTCCTGATGAACATTTAACATTATTTTGCTGGCCTCTGCGGTGCTTTTCCTGAACACCTTTTCAAGCACAGCAACCACAAATTCCATGGAGGTGTAATCATCATTATGCAACAACACTTTATAGAGAGACGGCTCCCGTACCTCCCGGCGGTCTCTAGTTGCCACCAATCCTTTCTTATCACTCATAATTCATTATACTTTTTAATTTAACTACGTTCTTTATAAGATAGTATCTTTTCATCATTTTTACCATAAGGCTCTTCTGATATTTTTCAACTTCTCGTTCTTTTTTGCTTCAACATCGTAAGAAAAAGTTCTTCCAGTACCAGTTCTGCAGGAATGGGTGATCCCTTCAAACGAAACTCGGCCTGCAGCAGTAAAGTCATCCAGTTTTTCAAGACAACACATGAAAACTCCTGCGCTTTGCTAAACGACATAAACAGAGCGTAAGGGTGTCCTTTAAGCATATCAGCCCACACTCCACGTTCTTTCAAAGCAGGAAGATACACCTTTTGAAACTGTCCCGCATTCATTCCGGAGTGCCAGGATGGCTCTGATCCCAGCTGTAACGATCTGAATATAAGCAATTTTCGTAAATAATTTCGCATGGTGGCAAATATAGCAAGACCATCCATCCCCTAATCGAGTAGCCGACGCAAAAGAACCAGAACAAGAGCGGACTGATGTTTGCCACAGGCGCCTGTAAAAAAAAAAAGAGCATCTTCACGGGT
>DAOWDZ010000082.1 GCA_030638765.1 Desulfocapsa sp. | reverse complement strand
GCTTACAATCCACTGAGAAATAATTATGCTGCAATCATGCCCCAATGTATGAACTGCCACGAGGCACTCCACGGTGAAAAGTATCTCCTGTGTCAATCGTGTCATCAAAATCCACCTGCAGTACAACAAGCTCCGACGCTTAGACAGGTCGAGAATCAATGTTCAGATTGTCATAGCATTGAGGCCAATCAGTTAAAAAGCTATCCCAGCAACCATACAGAACTTGATTGCAACACCTGCCATCATACACAGCATGGCCTTGTTCCCTCTTGCAGCGAATGTCATCAGCCACATTTTGCAACTCAGCCTTTTATCCGCTGTTCAGCTTGCCATAATGCTCATCAACCACTTACAATAAGCCTAAGTGAAGATGTCGAATTACAAACTTGTGCAACCTGCCATGATGATATTTTTGCAAAGTGGCAGAGAACACCAAGTCAGCATGGGCAGGTGAGTTGTGCTGAATGCCATGTTGTGCACAAACAAATCCCGCAATGTATCGATTGTCACAACATTCCAGCGTCGCACAGTAAAAAATTGTTGGCAAAATTTCCAAGATGCTTAGACTGTCACTTGGATGCCCACGATCTACCGGTAAAGAGAAACTGAAATTATTCGTTATGATGGAGAGAGCTTGAGGACCTATCGGGACAGATTAATTCTTGCAGTTTTCCTGTTGAGTGCTGTCCCTTTTACCCTTTTGGGTGCGGAGAATGGTGTTGATGTTGAGCCAAAATCGGACAATTCTTTTTGTCGCCAGTGTCACAGCAAAGAAGTTACTGATATTGAAGAAGCAGGGATGGCGCACAAATCAGAAATAGGCTGCACCGACTGTCATGCAGGGCATAAACCAAAAAGTTTTGAAAACATCCCCCCCTGCAACCTGTGGCATTCGAATCAACCACACTATGATCAGATCCAGTGCCTTAACTGCCACCAAAATCCACACCAGCCCCTTAAAATAAAACTGCCGAAAAAAGCTCATGCCGAATGTCTCACCTGTCATGAGACTCCAGGCGAAGATTTAAGAGAATTTCCGAGTTATCACAGCACTCTGGTCTGTACCGACTGTCATACTGAACATGAAGAGTTGCCAAAATGTATGTCCTGCCATAACTCACACGACAATAAAATCACCATGGCAAAAGAAAACTGTCAGACTTGCCATTCACCCCACAAGCCTTTAAAAATCACCTATACAGAGGGAATTCCAACCAGCTCTTGCTCCCCTTGCCACACAGACGCAACAAATTTCATGAGTAAAACTCAGCGCAAACATGGACAACTCAGCTGCTCTGAGTGCCATTCAAGCCCACATGGAACCATTCCTCAATGCTATGATTGCCACGGAAAACCCCATGCTGAAGCACTTCATATCAAGTTCAATCGCTGTGGAGATTGTCATGCGACAGCTCATAATCTTGATTGAATAGGTGATCCAGATCGAGATTAAGATATCAAACAATAAAAATGGTCAGACAATTTATTTCTTTAAGACATAGTCTTTTTCAACAATCCATTTTTTAAGCATGATAATCAATGTATCAGGGATGGGGGCATAATTTTCAGCGTAGTAAACTAATTTTCCAAAAAAAGTATAGGGAGTTATTATCTCCTTATTTTTCATGAATTGGTCAAAAGTAATTTTTGCGACACCTGCTGCTGTCCCAAAGTAGGGGCCCTTTGGAACAAGATCAGGATTCCCTGCCGCCTCTTGAAACCCCGAGATAAAATCGGGTGGGCATGAAACAGAAACTTTTATATTTTTACTTTTAAATTCATGATTAAGTGCTCGACTAAAATTTGTGACGTAAGATTTTGAAGCTGCATAAGTCGAAACAAAAGGAATTGGACTAAAAGAAGCGATGGAAGAGATATTAAGGATTTTCCCAAAACCAGAACTTAACATGTCTGTAATAAACAGCCTCGTCAAGTGCGTTAAGCCCGTTATATTCAGGTTAAGCATTTCGATTTGCCGATCCGTACCGATCTCTTCAAATTTTCCCCAATAGCCAAACCCAGCATTATTTATCAACATGGAAACTTTAAATTGTTTATCCATAATCGACTGATAAAGTTTATCTATTTCAGAGAGAACTGAAAGGTCACAGGCAAATGAATGACTCTCAATATTGTACTTTTCTTCTAATTCCGCAGAAACCCTTTTCAACTCCTTTTCACCCCTTGCAACCAAGATCAAATTATAGTGTTGCTGAGCAAATAATTTTGCTAATTCATAGCCTAATCCTTTTGAAGCCCCGGTAATAAGAACATATCTATCTTTTTTATATTGGCTCATATTCTCCATAGTATTTCACTTCCAGCTTAGTTATTTAATAGGGGGATAAAGATCAATTTTCCAGTGAAAGAAATATCTCATGATGATAACGTTCTTTCACACCTCTCACCAAACTACCACCGAGCGGAACCCACGTATTCTTCCCCTGGCTGAGTTGGAGTTGTGTTTTGACTTCTTCAAACATCAACTGCTTGGGTTCCTTCAATTCGGTCAATTTAATCACATGAAATCCGGAGATTGTTTCAACTGGCCCTGCAACATCTCCCGGCTTTAAAGTCGCTATGGCATCTTCAAATTCTTTAACGACTTGTCCAGTATGAAAATAACCCATGTCACCCCCGACCATTTTAGTGCGATCATCGGAGTTGTAATAAGCGAGGTTATAGAAATCCTCGCCACCTCTCGCCTGTGCAACTAACCCCTCCGCTTTCAAACGTGCTGGCTCTTTATCTGTTGCAATTCGGGTTGAATCAACCTTGATAAGAATATGGCTCGCACGATACTGTTTAGGTCGATTATACATTTTTTTATTCTGGTCATAGAACGTTCTGATTTCAGCGGCAGAGAGCTTTGATTTCGAGACAACTGCCACCTCCTCAGCTTTTTTTGCCAATAATATCCGGGAAACAGATGCATAAAAATC
>DAOWDZ010000005.1 GCA_030638765.1 Desulfocapsa sp. | reverse complement strand
TTTTTTATCTTTTTTACATCAACGCCTTTGTCTTTCTTTATTGCCAATCCAAACCAGTCTGTGAATCGCATGATGTTCTCCTTATTATTTTAAGTGAAAAGTTGCATATCGCCTTTCTGCCTGTATCATTGCATACGATATGCCAACGTAAAATAAATTTAATTAAGGTGTAATATCAGGATGTTATTTCTATGTCGCCTGTGGTTCGTTAGTGTTGCTGATCAGAATGTCCCGGCATCATTGCAGCTTGCAACAATTTTTTCGCGCACACTGAGTAGAAAACGATCACTTGCAGGGGTACAACACATTTATAGTGTTGTATTTGTGTTCGTTTTGTTCAATCAGGACTATCAGGCAGGAAAACTGTTGCAGGATGAAACTGCGTAACAGAATGCAACAGCAGCTATCAAAGGGGTTTTTATAAAAAAAGGCTCCACGAAAGAAGAGGCGCTTTCATGGAGCCAGAAGGAATCGTATGATTGTATGGGTGATACTTTTACTGACTGCTGAGCAGATGAGGTATGGCTTCGCCTATTCTATCAACATAGATCAATTCCAGATGTCCGATAACATCATCACTGAATGAGGCAACATCTTCCTGATTTTTTGCAGGCAGAATGACTTTAGTGCAACCAGTGCGAACAGCAGCAAGGAGCTTTTCACGAACACCTCCCACGGGCAGAACCTGACCGGTTAAGGTCATCTCACCGGTCAATGAGACAGTACGATGCACAGGACGATCCGTGAGTAAAGAAATCAGGGCAATGGCTATGGCCATACCAGCAGAAGGGCCATCCTTTGAAACTGCACCGGCAGGGAGATGGATATGAATATCAGACTTATCATAAAAGTCAGAAGCAATACCCAGTTGTTCAGTATTGCTTCGAATATAACTGAGAGCCGTCTGAGCTGATTCACGCAGCACTTCTCCCAGTGATCCGGTGAGGATAAGATTGGTGTTACCCCGCATCCGCAAGGCTTCAATAAACATGATACCACCGCCGAACTGGGTCCAGACCAGACTGGTTACAACTCCCGCCGTATCTTCACCTTCAGCAGCCTCCTGCCGATATTTGCGGGGTCCGAGCAGAGATGTGATTGTAGTCTCGTTTATTTCAGGCAGGGATGTTAATTCGTCCCTTAGAACCTGAAGGGCAAGTTTACGGCAGATGGTTCCAATTTCCCGGCTAAGCCCACGCACTCCTGATTCTCTGGTATATTCGCTTATAAGTTTCTCAAATGCCTTGTTACTTACCTGTGGCTTGATCTCATCAAGCCCATTGGCTGCTATCTGTTTGGGGAGGAGATATTTTCTGGCAATGACTAATTTTTCCTCCAGGGAATAACTGGAAAAATCGATAATTTCCAGCCGATCCAGCAGAGGCCCAGGCAACTTACTAATGTCATTAGCCGTGGCAATAAAAAGGACACTGGAGAGATCAAAGGGAAGATCAAGATAATGATCACTGAAGTTAGCGTTCTGTTCAGGGTCAAGAACTTCCAGGAGAACAGATGCTGGGTCACCTCGAAAATCCTGGCCGATCTTGTCGATCTCATCGAGCATAATACAGGGATTGCTTACCCCAACCCGTTTGATCTCACTTATAATACGGCCCGGCATGGCCCCTACATAGGTCCTTCGATGCCCCCGGATTTCAGCCTCATCGCGTAAGCCTCCCATTGATACCCGAATAAACTCCCGGCCAAGGGAAGTAGCTACAGACTGTCCGATGGAGGTTTTTCCCGTACCCGGAGGGCCTGCAAAACAGAGCACTGGCCCCTGGCTGACCTGCAGTTTCTTCTGCTTCTGGAGAATCTCCTCCACCGTTTCCTTTAGTTTGTCCAGTTGAACCGGTTTAGATAAATAGTGGGTGGCCCCCTTGCGCATGGCATCCACAGCATTGGACACTGTTGCGTATCCTGTGACCATTATAACACTGGTTTCAGGAGAGACTTTACTGATTCTGTCAATAAGGGTGAGTCCATCCATCTGATCCATTTTCAGATCGGTGATCATCACATCAAAATGATCACTCTCTTCAACCTGTTGCAACGCATCCAACCCATTGGCAGCAACCTGTATGGTATGGCCCAGGCCCGAAAAATAAAGTTGGAGATTATTACGGGCAACTTCCTCGTCATCAACAATCAATATTCTGGATTTTTGCTGATTCTTCAGACTCTTTGCCGCAAGGTATTCCAAAATTCGTGTTTTGACTGCGTCAAGCCCGTAATGGTGCGAGGCCATTATGGTTTCAGCCCGTTTGAGATCAAGATTATCCGTGGTTTCCTTAAACCACGGTAGAGAGAGGAGCAATTCGATATAGTTTACCCCTATGGAAAACTCAGCAACAAACGGATCGATTTTCTGAAGGCGTTCCATTTCTGTTGTGACTTGCCGGGCGACATAGAGAGGCAGGTCAGTATCAGACACTCTGGCTTTCAGGTCATCGAGTTGCCGGGAACTGATTGGAATTTCAGACCCCGGCACCTTACTTTCAGGTTCTTTTTTTGAAAAAAAACTCATATCACTGCATCCTTTTAAAAAAGGCGACTGTTTATAAAGATATGCGCATAAATACTTGCTGCATACCCAAAAGCTATAATCGGTGTCCATCTCAAATGAGCACCAAAGGTATAGGTTCCTCGTGCAGTACCCATAAGAGCCACACCAGCAGCCGAGCCAATGGAAAGCAGACTGCCACCAACCCCGGCTGTCAATGTGACAAGCAGCCATTGCCCAAGGGACATGGAGGGATCCATGGTCAAGACAGCAAACATAACGGGAATATTATCAACAATGGCTGACAAAATACCAACCAGTATATTGGCATTGGTGGCTCCCAATCCATCATACATCTGGTGAGAGACCAAAGCAAGATAGCCGAATTGGGACAGGCCTCCGACACAAAGAATAACCCCATAGAAAAAGAGAAGGGTATCCCATTCCGCTCCGGCTACTCTCTTGAAGATATCAAAGGGGTCTGCCAGGTCAGTATGTGAAATACCAAGAGGTTTATCGTATTCAAGAGCACGTTTCTCTTTCATCTTGATATAATAAGAGAGAAAACCCAGGTAGGACAGACCCAGCATCATACCGGCTGCCGGTGGTAAATCGAGAAAATTATGAAAAGAAACTGCGGTGACAATGGTCATAAGAAAAAGAAAAATGATCCGTTTAGCACCCAGCTTCATGGAAATTTTTTCATCCATTGCCTCAGGTTTCTCTTTAGAAACAAATAGACTCATGATAACTGCCGGCACAAGCCAGTTGATCAATGCTGGAATAAAGAGGAGGAAAAACTGACCAAAAGCTGCCTGGCCCTTTTGCCATACCATAAGTGTTGTGATATCACCAAAAGGGGAAAAAGCACCACCGGCATTGGCGGCCACAACAATGTTGACACAGGCAAGAGCAATAAATTTTTTGTTTTCCTTTGCCACTGCCATAACCACAGCACCCATTAGAAGTGCAGTGGTCAGATTATCGGCCACAGGTGAAATGACGAAGGCCAGGAGTCCCGTAATCCAGAACACAATACGCAGGGAATATCCTTTGGAAACCAGGAAAGAACGCAAAGCCTGGAACACGTTACGTTCATCCATGGAGTTGATATAGGTCATGGCAGCCAGTAAAAACAACATCAATTCTGAATATTCGGTGATGTTATGGATAATGGCATTGTGGGCCTCTTCTGGAGGAATGCCAACTTGACGAAACGTTATGGCAAGGAGGATCCAGATAAACCCGGCAGCCATCATTACAGGCTTACTTTTTCGCAGATGGGTTTGCTCTTCAAAAATAACAAGTACATATGCCAGCACAAACAGTGCCAGCGATGCATAGCCAAAAGTGGATGAAGTCAGATTCACGGCCGTTTCTCCGCCGCCATGACCAGAAGCAAAAGCCTGGCCTGCACTACCAAGCAGTGCAATGCAAAGAGTTAGAAAAATCTTCATGATTAGTGTCCTTCTGTAGTATATGTTTTGAAACTCTCCTGCGCACAAGTCAAGGCGCAGTCAGCTATTTTCTACCAGCATTAAAAACCGTAAAATAGAGATATCGCTGCCATCATGACCACAAGATAAAGAATGGTCATTCCAGCACCGGCTCGGAAATAATCCTTTGTTTTGTATCCTCCAGGGCGCATAATCAAAGCATTGACCTGATGGGTTGGCAGGACAAAGGTGTTAGAACAGGCAACGGCTACTACCAGTGCAGCAATACGGGGATCTATCCCGGCAGTACTCGCCATATTCATAGCCAGAGGAACCATTAGTACAGTGGCACCGACATTGGAGGCAACGAGTGTGAAAAATGAAGTGAGAATCGCTATAACGCTTAAAAGAATCAGTGGTCCCACTGTTCCCATTCCACCCATAATCGTTTCAGCAATAAGTTTTGCTGCTCCTGTCTTTTCAAAGGCGATACCCAGAGGAATCAGGCCGGCAAGCAGGAAAACAGTCATCCAGTCAACTGACTCGTAGGCCTCATCAATTGAAAGTACTTTGGTCAGTACCATAAATATTGCACCGGAAAGCAGAGCAATGGAGAGTTGAACATGAAAACCCATAATCATAACCAGAGCCAGCACCAGTCCGCTTACAGCGAATTTAATCTTATCTGTGCGAATAATTTCTCCCTGTACCTCTTCGGTAAAAGCAAGATCTGTACGCTCTTTCAGATAATGAAATTTTTCCCAGGGCCCCTGTAACAAAAGAGCATCACCAGCACGAAGAGGCATGGTGGAAATGTCTCCAACATAGGTTCTGTTATCACGAAATACAGCCAGTGGAGTAATCCCGTTTTTGTTGCGAAAAGAACATGAACTCAGGGTTTGGGAAACCAGTTCAGAACGAGGTGTAATGATCACCTCCATAATTCCGGCATTGTTTGGAGAAAAACTTTCAGCAAATACCTCAAGATCATCCTTGAGCTCCCAGTCAAAAGACTGAGCCATTTTTGCAACAAGATCTGGAGGGCCTTCTACAATAATAGTATCTCCTCCCTGAATGGTGCTTGAATAATCAGGAGTAGAAACCGTTGTTCTGTCCTGTGAACTGATACCGAGTACAGTAGTGAAGAAAAAGGGTCGAATCTCAAGTTCCTGCAACGTTTGCGGACTTGCAAAGGAGTCTGGGATGCTGATTTCAAAAAGAGTGCCGATATCATGGTACGTCCTTTCAAGTTCCTGCGACATGGGGCCGCCACCTGTTACTTCACCCTGGCCGGAAGGAAGAATAAAACGTCCAAACAGTACAAAATACACAAGAGCGGCAACAATCAGAGCGAGCCCAATCGGTGTTACAGAAAAAAGCCCAAAGGGCTCGACATTAGGATCAGCAATCTTCATCACATCATTTAAAAGAATAAGCGGGCTTGACCCGATCAACGTGATACAGCCACCGATAATTGCACAAAATCCCATGGGCATAAGAATTCGCGAGACCGGGATTTGAGTTTGACGACAGATACGTTTTGCCGCAGGTAGGAACAGAGCAGCAGCACCGATATTCTGCATAAAACTTGAGATAAAGGCCACGGTACCTGAAATGAGGATCATGATCCGGGACTCACTCTTACCTGCAAACTTGAGCAGTACCCGGGCAAGTGAATTCATAGCTCCGGTCTTATCCAGCCCAGCACCAATGATGATAACGGCTATAATTGAGACGACAGCATTACTTGAGAGTCCGCTAATGGCCTCTTTAGGGCTAACCAGCCCCAGCAGAGGAAGGGTAACCATCATAATGATGCCGACCACGTCGACACGCACCCATTCAAAAATAAAGAGTAAAATCGCCAGGACTAAAACAGCCATAACTAGTATTATTGGGAGAGTCATTTTTTCCTTAATATCCTTTGTTAGTATATTGATGTCTGTTGCAGGAACAGTACATCTAATTATTGGTGAAAATCACAGATTCTCATTTTTCTCGAACACGGATGGTGGGCCGGTGGCATAATGATAGCCTGGCAGAGATACCGAAAAAACTGTTGCTCTATCCCTTTCTTGTATTGTTTTCTGCTTCATCCTTCTCCTCCTTAGAAAAGACATGCATTCATTCTGAATAATTTGTTGTTTCAAAATGCAACCTGTATGCCGTTTTTCAGCAGAGGCAATGAAATTTATCCGTGGGAGTTGTGGTCATTTCCCAGTGGGTAACGAAAAGACGGGAACACGTGGCTGTTGCAGGATGTAACAGTCTATGAAAAAGAACAAGCGTATGTGTCACGAAAAAGAAACAGGATAATAATGGATAGAATAAAAGGAGATATAGCTTTCCCTTTAGTGCTTTCGTTGCATATCGCAACGTTACAACTTGCAACGACGTTGCATTTATGCAACAGTTGATAGAGGGCGTTACAAAGGAATCATGAAACCAACTCACCCTACCATCAGCAAAAACAGGAGAATGCTTAAAATCACATTATATTTTTCACTTGGTCTCAAATTTGCTACTTGAAGAAAAATGGAATGAACAATTTATTTCAACGTATCGGTGAAAAATGAAGCAGTTCTTTTTTTATACAATAGAGGCGAGAGCGCACAAATCCCTGGCTATGAGTGCTTTCCCACATGAGCTATTCGGGAGTGATATGCTATGTTTGCTTTAAATCTGCGGCAAAAAATGATTGCCTGTTTTTGTCTGCATCTGCTTTCTTACATCATCGTTGGAGTCACTTTTTTAAGAGATTTCAACATGTTCAATGATGACATTACTCTGCTCATGCACGCTGGCAATCTCAGCAACATCACTCTTGAAATACGACGCTATGAAAAAAACTTCATCATTCGCCATGACAATGATGATTTCATCCGAGTCAATGAATATATCAATGAAGCACAGCAGTTTGTTCCCCAGGTCATTGATGATTTAAAGATAATGCCGCAACCAACGCATCTGGAGGATCTTACTGCTAAACTTGCGGCATACGAAAAAAGTTTTAAAAATTTTAAAGAACAATGTATTACGGAACAAGAGAGTGCTGTCTGCCCTTTACGAGAAAAAGTTCGTACCCTGGGACAAGATCTGGTAACCATTACTGAAGATCTGGTTCTTTTTGAACAACACAAAATGACCACCTTTATCGAAACGTTTACCGGCCAACTTATAAGAACTGTTCTCTTTCTTGTCCTGCTGTCCATCTTCACCATCACTCTTCTCTACACCTCAATTGTTAAACCCTTAAAGAAGGTTGAGAATGCTGCAATTGACGTTGCCAATGGTACTTTTTCTCTGCTGCCTGTAGATGATAAAAAGGGCGAGGTCCGCAGTGTACTTCGTGCCTTTAATAAAATGGTCACAGAGCTGGAAGAACAACAGGAGCAGCTTTTTCAGGCCAAAAAACTCTCTTCAATTGGAACATTGGCCTCAGGAACAGCCCATCAGATAAACAACCCGCTGAATAATATTTCCACGTCCTGTCAACTGGCTCTTGCTGATCTTGGTAATGGCAAAGAGACTTTTGTCGTAAAGATGCTTCAAACCATCAATCAAGAAACACAACGTGCCGGGGAAATTGTTCGTGGCCTGTTGGAATTCTCCCGGGCACAGACGTTTTCTCCACAAAATTTCTCCCTTTCAGAAATTGTGAGCAAAGTTAAACGCCTTGTGGCCAGTGAAATCCCCGCAGGCATCATCATAGATAGTGATATTCCAGAAGACCTACTTATCTATGTCGATGTACAAAAATTGGTTGAAGCCCTGTTGAATTTGACCATCAATGCAATTCAGGCCATCCCTGAACCACCTGGGAGTGTATTTATTACTGCAGAAAAAGATGCTGAGAAAGAAAAGGCTGTGATCACCATTACTGACACTGGTACGGGAATTGACCAGGAAAATCTGGCTAAAATATTTGATCCGTTTTTTACCACTAAAACCGCTGTAAACGGAACCGGTCT